>CAKUNB010000029.1 GCA_934668285.1 uncultured Oscillospiraceae bacterium
CCCCTGCCCCGCCGCAAGAGGAATGATTCGATAAAAAACCGAAAAAAGGCGAAACAGGTATGCCCCTGTTTCGCCTTTTTTTGCGGGCTGCTGAATTAGTACCATACAAACAAAACGCGCATGGCGGCTTGTGCAATATCCACGCAAACACCAAAAACGACGGGAAAAGCGACATAACTTTATGGAATAGTACCAAAAATGGATGGCGATTTTTGTTTCTCCATACAAAAAACCGCAAAATAGCGCAAGGGTATTGCATTGAATGTTTGGAATGGTTATAATGTATGTAACAAAGGTACAAATAAGGATGTACCGTGGTACAAATAAGGATGTACCGGCAATTGTATCATACAAAAGGAGAATGCAACAATGGCAAAGAAGAAAGCATGCGAAATGACCGCCCGGGAACTGGCCAGATACATTGACCAGTCCGTGTTAAAGCCTGAGTTTACGCAGGACGAGATCAGAAGGTACATCAAGGAAGGCATCGACTACGGCTGCGCGACTGTCTGCATCAACCCGTCCTCTCTCCCGATTGCTGCCGAGCTGTGCGCCGGAACGGAAACCAAAATCTGCGTTGTCTGTGATTTCCCGTTCGGTCTGTCCACGACGGCCTCCAAGTGCATGCAGGCAGAGGAGTATTGCAGCAAGTTTGACGTTTTCGAGCTGGATATCGTTTCCAACTACGGCTGGCTCAGAAGCGGCCTGCTCGATGAGTTTACGGCTGATATCAAGGCGGTCGTCGACGTTTGCCATAAGTATGGAACTGCCGTGAAGGTTATCATCGAGACCGATTCCCTGACGCTGGAGCAAGTGGCAACGGGTACCGAGTGCGCGGTGAAGGCCGGCGCCGATTTTATTAAGTCCTCTACCGGCTTCTTCACCGGCGCCCCGAATGTCGGCGCGACGGAGGAAGTGGTTGCTACCATGATGAAGGCCGGTGCGGGAAGAATCAAGGTCAAGGGTTCGGGCTGCATCCGCACGCAGGAGCACTTCTTCAAGCTGATCGACATGGGCATTGACCGCATGGGCATCGGCTACCGCTCCACGCCGGTCGTCCTGAAGGTCGACTGAGGGCCTGAGGAATCGAATCGGAACGGAGGCGAGAGGAATGAGAAAAATTAAGGTTGGTGTCATCGGCACGGGCTTTATCGGGCCGGTTCATATTGAAGCGCTGCGCCGCCTGGGCTTCGTGGAGGTGCTCGCGCTGGCGGACATTTCTCTGGAGCGGGCGCGCGCTAAGGCGGACGAGCTCTGCATCCCGCTGGCATACAGCGACTACCGCGAACTGATCGCAAATCCGGAAATCGAGGTGGTGCACCTCTGCACCCCGAACAATCTGCACTATCCTATGGCGCGCGAGGCCATTCTGGCTGGAAAGAATGTCGTTTGCGACAAGCCGCTTGCCATGACCTCCGCCGAGGGCGCGGAGCTGGTGCGGCTGGCGAAGGAACACGGCGTCGTCGTTGAGAGTAACTTCAATGTCCGCTATTATCCGCTGCTTGCACAGATCAAGGCTATGATCGAGGACGGCGAGCTTGGCAGGATCACCGCTGTCACCGGCTCGTATGAGCAGGACTGGCTGCAAAAGGAGACGGATTACAGCTGGCGGCTTCAGCCGGAGATTTCCGGCGAATCCAGAGCGGTGGCCGATATCGGCTCGCACTGGCTCGACAGCGTGGAATACATGACGGGTCTGCGCATCAATAAGGTATTTGCCGATTTTGCAACCTTCTATCCGGTGCGCAAAAAGCCGCTCAGGGAGGTTGAAACCTATTCGGGCAAGGTTCTGCAGCCGGAGGACTATCAGGAGGTTGCAATCACGACGGAGGACTACGCTTCTGTGCTGCTGCACTTCGGTAATGGTGCGCACGGCGTCTTTACGGTGAATCAGACCGTTGCGGGGCGTAAGAATCGAATCTGCTTTGAAATTTCCGGAACCAAGGCCTCCGTGTTTTACGATACGGAGTCGCCGAATGTGCTGTGGATCGGCAGCCGCGACGCGGCAAATGCTGCGCTGATCAAGGACCCGTCCCTGCTCAAGCCCGCTGCAAGAGTGATCAACAGCTATCCCGGCGGGCACACGGAGGGCTTTGCCGATACCTTCAAGCACAGCTTCAGGGCAATGTACACTTACCTTGCCAACGACAGGCAGGGGCCGGTGAACTTCCCGACCTTCGAAGACGGACTGCGCGATCTGAATCTGATCGACGCGATCGTCAGATCCGCAAGGGAAGACCGCTGGATCGAGGTATGAGACGATGAAATACAGACACATCGACGGACAGGCCTCCTTCTGCGTGGAAAACCAGGAGGTCGCCATCACCACAACGGTGCAGTCCGGCTGCACGATGCCCTATTTCAAGCTCGACGGGCGGGAAATCTGTCCCTACTGGACAGCGCCATGGTGGAAGGACGGCGCGTACCTTGACGGCAACAATATCCTGTCGGTGCTGCGCGGCAATTTCATCTGCGTGGCACGGAAGGAGGACAACAATAACCCCGAGCACGGCTGGTGCTGCGCCAGCCCGTGGGAGGCGGCAGAGGCGGTGTCGCAGGCAGATGAGGCACGGTTGGAGCTGCGCTTTCAGGAGCCGTACGGCGGCACCATCCGCAAGACGCTCCGCGCCGTGGCCGGACAGAAGGCGGTCTATGAGACCAATCTGCTGTCGGGCTTTGCGGGGGACTACAGCATCAGCAATCATCCTTGCGTCCGACTGGCATCTAAGGCGGAAAACGGCTACTTCGCCTTTTCCGAGCCGGACAGCCTGTGCACGCCGCGCTTTTTCCTCGAAACGCCGGAGGGCGGCGGCTATATGCTGCTGGAGCGGGACGAGGCGATTGCGGACTATCACAGCGTCCGCTCGATCTACGGCGACACGCTGGATCTGGCCTACCATCCGGCAAAGCCCGGCACCTTTGAGCTGCTGGGCGCGTTCCACCGGCAGCAGTTTGTGTACGCGGCCTACCTGAACAGGGAAGAGGGCTACCTCTACTATCAGATCAAAAGCACACGGGACTTTCCGTACATCATGCTGTGGATGTTCAGCGGCGGCCGGCACTATGCGCCGTGGAACGGCACGCAGTCGCCTACGCTCGGCATCGAGGACTGCGCGGATTATCCGGCGTTCCTGAAAAATCCGGGGCAGTACAACACCTTCGTGACGCTGCGGCCGGAGCAGAGCTACCGTTTCCGGCAGATCTACGGCGTTGCGGCGCTGCCGGAGGGCATGACAAAAATCGAGTCGGTTCAGTTTGAGACAGGCGGAGCGGCCTTCCTCGGAAACGACGGCAAACGCGTCTTCGCGCCGTTTGACTGGAGCTTCCTGAAGGACGGATAGAAAGAGGGGGAAATGGAGCATGGAGAATAATCAGCCGATTCTGTCAGCCAAGAAGCTGTGCAAGTATTTTGACACAGTGAAGGCTGTCGATGGCATGGACGTTTCCTTCTATCAGGGCAGAGTACACACGATCATCGGCGAAAACGGCTCCGGCAAATCGACCATCGCCCATGTTCTGGCCGGTATTATGGAGAACACCTCCGGCGAGATGACCTACAAGGGGCAGCCCTACCATCCTGCCGACCGCGCGCACGCGGCGGCGATGGGAATCTGCATGCTGGTGCAGGAGAGCGGAACCATCAGTGAAATGACGGTCGAGGAAAATATTTTCATGGGCAGAGAAGGCTCCTTTTCCAAGCTGGGGCTGGTCAACCGGCGGGCCATTGCCGCGGAGACCCGCAAGGTGCTGCACATGGTCGATCTGGATCACATCGATCCGGCCACGCTGATGAAGGACATCTCGTTTGAGGACAGAAAGCTCATCGAGGTCGGCAAGGCGCTCTACGCCGAGCCGGAGGTGCTGATCTTTGACGAGACGACGACTGCACTTTCCGCCCGCGGGCGCGATGTGGTCTACCGGAGCATCCGGCGCTACCGCGAGGAGGGGAAAACGGTCATTCTGATCTCCCACATTCTCGAGGAGGTCACGGAGTTTTCCGACACGGTCTACGTCATGCGCGACGGCATTTATATCGGAACGCTCACCCGCGAGGAGGGCAACATCACCGAGGACAACATGCGCCGCATGATGATCGGCCGCGACCTTGCCGGACACTACTATTACGATCACGCCTACCGCAAGCCCGACGCGCCGACGGTGCTGGAGGTCAAAAACGTTTCCTACGGCAAGGTGATCCACGATGTGTCGTTCGAGCTGAAGGAGGGCGAAATTCTCGGCATCGGCGGCCTGACGGACTGCGGCATGCACGAGCTTTGCAAGGTCGTTTTCGGCGCGATCACACCGGCGACCGGAACGGTCACCCTGACAAAGAGCGGCGAGAAAATCCGCAGCACGATCGAGGCGGTTCGGCACGGTATCGCCTACCTTTCCAAAAACCGCGACCATGAATCCATGCTGCTCACCGCCAGCATCAGGGACAATATTTTCCTGACGGCGGCGGCGCAGAACAACCGTTCCGGCGTGATCTCGCCCAAAGCGGCCCGCGCCGTGGCACAGAAGCAGATCGACGATCTCGGCATCAAGGCCAGCTCAATGCAGCAGCTCTGCTGCGAGCTGTCCGGCGGCAACAAGCAGAAGGTCGTTGTTGGCAAGTGGCTGGCCAACCATTCGGAGATTCTGCTGATGGACTGCCCAACGCGCGGTATCGACATCGGCGTGAAGGCCGCGATCTATCAGATCATGGCCGACCTTGTAAAGACCGGAAAATCGATCATCATGGTCTCCGAGGAGCTGCCGGAGCTGATCGGCATGTCAGACCGCATTCTCATCATGAAGGATGGACAGCTGACGGCCGAGATCGGCCACGAGGAGGGCGTTACCGAAATGATGCTGATCGAAAAAATGGTTTGAGGAGGCTCGTATGGAACGGAATCAACTGAGAAGAAAAGCAGTTCTGAAGGAGCTTATCTCCGTTTTGGGCCTGATCTTCGTCATCGGCCTCTTTGCCGTGCTGACGGGCGGAAAAAGCGTCAGCGTGACCAATCTGAAAATCATTGTACTGCAGGCGCTTGTGACGCTGGTGTGCGCCGTCGGCTCGATTTTTGTTGCGGCGACCGGTGAGCTGGATCTGTCCATCGGCGGCGTGATCGGTATTGCGTCGGTCGTCGGCTTTACGATGGGCAAGGGCGAAAATCCGCTGCTGATCCTGCTGGGCGGCGTGTTGACTGGCGTCGTGTGCAGCACGCTGGTCGGCTTCCTGATCCACTACCTCAATATCCCCGGTCTCTTTGTCGGCATTGTGATGATGAGCGTCGGCAAGTGCGTCGCCGCGCTGGCGACGCAGACGACCCAGATGATCGTATCGACGAAGCTCGTGTGGCTGGATCAGTTCTGGTTCTACGCGCTGATTGCGGTTGTCATCTGCTTCCTCGGCTATTTCCTGCTCAACCGCACGCTTGCGGGCCTTTACATCAAGGCAATCGGTTCCAACCGCACCGCGACGGAGTACAGCGGCATCAACGTCCGGAAGTATGCGCTGCTGGCCTTCGTGTTCACGGGCTTCACCGCCGGTGTTTCCGCGCTGCTGTTTATGCTGCGCCTCGGCGCGGTTACCTCCACCAGCGGCACCGGCGTCGAGATGGACGTGATTCTCGGCATGATCGTCGGCGGCGTTTCCGTAAAGGGCGGAACCAGTACGAAAATTCGGAGCGCAGTCATCGGCGTGATGATGCTGTTCGTGATTGCAAACGGCCTGATTCTGGTCGGCGTTCCGGATAAACTGCTGAATTTGTGCAAGGGCATCATCTTCATCGTTGCGTCGTTCATCAGCATCGACCGCAAACGGGGAGAGGCGCTTGTATAAAGAAAAAAGAAACAAAGGAGAAAAGAAATGAAAAAAGTCATCGCGATTCTGCTGGTCCTGGCACTGGCGCTTTCCATTGCAGCCTGCGCCCCCGCTGCGGACCCGACGACCCCAAGCTCCGACGAAGCCACCCCGACACAGGACACACCCACGACAAAGTACAAAATCGGCTTTCTGCACACCAACTTTAACGATTCGCTCGGCCTCAACGCACTGCGCACCGTGAAGAAGGCCGCCGACACCCTCGGCGTTGAGGTGGAAACCTTTGCCTACACCGGCGCTGACGACTCCCTGAAGGCAGTGGAAAACTTCATCTCCGCCGGTGTTGACGGCATTCTGGTCTGCCCGGCCTCCGATGCCGTGCTGCCGAAGCTGGCCGACCTCTGCGCGGCCAACGAGGTGTGGATCATGAGCTGCTTCCGCGAGGTGCTGGAGCAGGACGCGATCGACCTGCTGGCAAAGAACGACTGGTACCTCGGTACCGTCCATGAGTCCGAGACCGACACCGCCGCAGCCCTGACGCAGATTCTGGCCAAACAGGGCCACACGGAGATGTGCATGTTCACGCAGGCCCCCGGCATGGTCGCCGTCGATCAGCGCATCAGCTCCTTTAAGGAAAACGCCCCGAAGAACGGCATCAACATTCTGGCAGAGGCCTACATCGACGGCTCCACCGGCAATCCCGCCGCGTCGATCACGCCGGGCTACGACCTGTTCCTCGGCTCCTATCCCGAAGCGACTGCCGTCTTTATGCCCGGCACCGCTGCCGGTATGGGCGAAGCGGCAGTTGCCTCGCTGAAGGCGCACAACGCCGTCGGTAAGGTACAGTTCGCTGCGTTCGACTCCTTTGACGGCATGAACGAAGCGTTTGACGAGGGCCTGTGCTGCGGACTTGCAACCGCCCACCACGCCGACCCCTTCTATGCCTTTATGGTGCTCTACAACGCCATGGCCGGTAACCGCCTGACCGAGGAGAAGGTCAACCTCTCTCTGAACTACATGGTCGTCACCAGTGCGGAGACCTGCACGGAGCTGTCGGAGTATGTACTCAATGAGAAGTATGACCTGTACTCCTCTGAGGAGATCATGAAGTTCACGAAGGAAGGCAATCCCGAGCTGACGGTTGAGGACATTCAGGAAGAAATGAACCAGTACACCCTCGAAAACGTGGTCAGCCGCATCAAGACCAGAGAGGGCATCGAGTAAGTATCCTCCCCGCACGCACCATGGGGCAGGCGCTGCCTGCCCCGACTACTAAATGAAAGGTGGACCCAACCTTGAAAAAAGCAAAACCGGCCGCAACCAACCTTGCAGCGGTCATTGCACTGCCCGTTTTTCTGCTGATCATTACGAAACTCTACTCTCCGGATCGCGTGAACTGGGGAAATGTGTGGGATTTGCTTATGCAGGCGTTTAACCTTTCCATCCTTGCATATGGCCTGATTTTTCAGATCAGCGCGGGCACGATGGACCTGTCGCTCGGCGCCGTCTATATTCTTGCGGCGGTGTTCGGCGGCAACCTTGCCCTGCAGCTGGGCTGGGGACTGCCCGGCATGGCGCTTCTGTGCGTCCTGACCGGTCTGCTCCTCGGCGTGCTCAGCGGCGCCTTCTTCGCAATCTTCAAAATTCCGTCCTTCATCATCTCGATTGCAATGATGATGATTTTCGAAAGCCTGAGCATTACGCTCAACGGCGGCCGGGGCGTTTCAATTCCGACGCAGATGATCGTGCTCAACGCAATGCCGTGGAAGATTCTCATTCCGGTGGTTGCCGGAGCGGTATCCTTCTTCCTCTACAGCGTGACGCCGCTGGGGGCGCACGCAAAGGCTGTCGGGCATAACCCGAAGGTCGCCGAGGTCAACGGCGTCCGCTCGCTGCGTGTCAAGTTCCTCTGCTTCACGGTGATGGGTGCGTTTGCTGGCCTGTACTCCTTCGTCCAGCTGGGCCGGATCGGCTACATTTCCGGCGTGCAGAATCTGGGCAGCCTATCCATCTCCTTCGACGCGCTGATGTGCACCTTCCTTGCCGTGGCGGTCGGAATTCGTGTGAACAAGGTGCTGTGCATTTATTTCTGCGCGTTTATCCTGCAGACGATGAAGTTCGCGCTGTCGATGTTCAAGCTCCCCAGCATTTTCCAGTCGATCGTCGTCGGCATCTTTGTTCTGGTGCTGCTCGGCGTCATGAACAACCGCAGCCGCTTTGCCGACTGGGCAGAGCGCAGAAAAATCCGAAGAATAGCGGCGTAAGAAACCAACCTTGAAAGGAGAGCATTTATGGAAGAAAGACTGAACCACCAGGCCCTTCTGATGGGCGTCGGCGGCCCGTGGACGATGAAGGAATCTCCGATTCCGAAGCCCGGACCCGGGCAGGCGCTGATCAAAATGAAGGCGGCCTCGATCTGCAATATGACGGATCTGCACACGATTCAGGGCCATCATCCCCCGCACGACCATCAGTTTCAGGGCATGATCCCGCACGACGTGCGGATGTACCTGCACAAGAAGAATGACCCGCTGGCGCATCTCTACCCGAAGCATGCCTACTCTGACGATGTCAGTCCCTTCCCCACACTGATGGGCCACGAGGGCATGGGTGAGATCGTGGAGCTTGGCCCGAAGCTGAACTACCTGTTCCGCAGCGAGGACAGAGGCTTCAAGATCGGCGACCGCGTCGGCATCTTCGGCCTGTTCGGCGGACTCGGCGAATATGTCATTGCCGATCTGGACAAGCTGATCGTTGTGCCGAATAACGTGATCGATGAAGAAGCCGGTCTGTTTGAGCCGGTTTCTATCCTGAACGCCGCGACCAGAAAGTGCGTCTTCCTGAGCAACACGGTCTGCATCCTCGGCGCGGGTGCGCTGGGTCTGCTGGCAGTGCAGTTCTGCAAGCTCAGAGGCGCGGAGAAGATTATCGTCTCCGAGCCGCTTGCGTGGAAACGGGAAATGGCGCTGAAGTTCGGTGCGACCCATGTGATCGATCCGAATGCGGAGAATGTGACGCAGGTCGTCGAGAAGATTACAAACGGCGTCGGTACCGATGTGGTGATGGAGTGCGCCGGCTTCCCGGAGACGATTCAGTATCTGCCGTATCTGGTCAAGCGCTGGGGCGTGATCATCCAGATCGGCGCAGGCTCGCGTCCGGCGCTGGTGGACTGGGATTACATCCACTTCAAGCACCTGCGCGTGGAGGGCCAGCACTATCCGATGGTCCCCGGCCCGCAAGGCCCCATCGAGCAGATGACCGAGACGATGAAGATCATCAGCATGGGTGTGCTGGATCTGCAATCGATGATTACGCATCGTTATGCGTTCAGCCTGGAAAATGTGGAAAAGGCTTTTGCTGAGATCGAAAAGGGCAACGTCCTCAAATGCAGCTTCCACTTTGAGTAACAAAAAAGAGCTACAGTGCAAAACTGTAGCTCTTTTTAAAAAATCATGTGATACTTCTGGAGCATTCTATGTTATTCTTAGTAAGGGTAATCTGATACATATTCCGGTCGCCGCGGGCGGTGATGATGCAGTGCTCGAAGATTTCACCGTTGGTATTGATCGAGGTGCGGCAGATTTTCAGCGCGGCGGACTTCGGCTTGCACCGAAGAATGGAGGCGTCGCTGTCGGTGAGGATGACGGCTTCATAGGTTTCGTTCGCAATCGCGGCGGTTGCGCCGGAGCTGCTCTGGATGGTGGCATAGAGCGAGTCGGAAAGATCCTCCTCGGTCAGATTGGGGCAGAACGCGACCGGAATATAGGCGCGCTCCAGCAGGAGCGGCTCGTTGTCTGCCATGCGCAGGCGCTTGATATAATAAACGCGCTGCGTTACCGGAATCTCCAGAATGTCCGCAATACTCTGCGGCGGATTGATCGTCTTGAAGCGAAGCACATACGACGAGGGCATCAGGCCGAGAATCCGCATCTCCGAGGAGAAATTATAGAGGTTATTCAGACTGCGCTTCAGCTTCGGCTCGCAGACGATGGTGCCAATGCCGCGCTTGCGGACGATGACGCCGTCCTGCTCCAGGATGCTGTAGGCCTGACGAACGGTGGAGCGGCTGACATTGTACTGGGCACAGATCGATGTTTCTGTCGGAAGATAGTCGCCTACCTTGAGCGTCCCGTTTGCAATCTGGCCTTTGAGGTTTGTAACAATCTGTTGATAGAGCGGCGTGCTGCTTAGCGTTTCCATACTTGATTTCCTCTACAAATAAAATGAACAAGAATAACGGAAGGGTTGATCCGAATGGATTTGTTGAAAAAGGGCGGCTCATTCAGAGCCTTTGTTGGTCTGGACGGCTTCGTTGACGAGATCGTCCATGTGGTGGACAAGCGCACGTCCCCGCAGACCTATACGCGCGTGGAGCAGATGAAAGACTTTGGCGAAGCGATCGTTTCCAGCGCGGGGGTCAGCACAAACTTTGAGTTTGTCAGCGTTCAAAAAAAGCTGGGCGGAAACGGCCCGATCTTTGCACTCGGCCTCGGGAAGCTCGGCGCGCAGGTGCGCTATGCGGGCTGCGTCGGGGCAGAAGGCGTTCATCCGATTTTTTCGGAGCTGGAACGCTGCGCCACGGTAATTCCGGTGGCCGATCCGGGGCGAACGCAGGCGATCGAATTCTTTGACGGCAAGCTGATCTGCTCCATGCTCGAACCGCTCAACCGGCTTTCGTGGGAGGAGATCGTCGCCAAGGTCGGGCGCGGGCAGCTCACGCAGGCGGTGCGGGAAGCAGAACTGATCAGCCTGAACAACTGGACGATGATCCTTCGGATGAATGAGATCTGGGAGAGCTTTCTCAGCGAGCTTCTGGCCCCGCTCGGCGAGGCGGAACGGCGGAAGAAAACCGCCTTCTTTGACCTTGCCGATCCGAACAAACGGGCGCAGGAGGACATCGCAAGGGCGCTTGAGCTGATCGGGCGGTTTCAGCAGTGCGGCATCCGGACGGCGCTCGGCCTGAACGGAAGGGAGGCTGAGCAGATTCTGCGTGTGCTCGGCGGGAATGCGCAGACGGAGCTGGAAGCGCTTTGCCGGGAAATCTATGCCAGGCTGAACATCGACTGCCTAGTGGTCCATCTGACGGATCGCGCGGCCTGCATTCAGGATGGGGTCTATAAAATGGTCATCGGGCCATACTGCCAGAAGCCAAGGCTGACGACCGGCGCGGGCGACAGCTTCAATTCGGGCTTTGTCTACGGGTATGTCAATCATTTCCCGCCCGAGGACAGCCTGACGCTGGCGGTGACCGTCTCCGGCTACTACGTCAGAAACGCGGGTCTGGGCAGCCGCGAGGAGCTGGAAGCATTCTTCCGCCGCTGGCAGGCAGGACAGTTGGAAACAGAAGCAGCCGACTGCGAACGCTAAAACTACTTTTAATTTTAACACGCAGCAATCCCTATGTCAAGAATTGCGGGGAATTTGTATGGTACTTTTTGCAATAAATATTCTCCGGTATTCAAATTTATCAAAAAAGCCGGACTGCGCACAAGGAAGAAAGAACGGCGACAAGAAAATAAAAACGGACGGGAAGCTCCCGTCCGTTTTGCATGCTTATGCGTTCAGCTCCAAGCCAAAAACAGCGTACTCGTAAAGAAAATCACGCAAAGCCCGCGCGTTGCCGGTGTTGTAATAGTCCAGCAGCAGCGTGTTGAACTGCTCCATGTGACTGGCGGTAATGGTCAGCATTCCGGCACCGGCTTCCAAGAGAATCTTATTTGCCAGCACGAGACTGGTACGCTTGTTGCCATCCCAGAAGAATTGACCGCGCGTACCCCATGTGAACGCATGCAGGGCGCGTGCTGTGGCGCTTGCATTGGCGGTCAGAAGCTGCGTCAGCTCCTGCCGAACGGTGTCCAAAACCGGCACGGGTGGTACGTAATCAGTGCCGGAAATGGCAACGCAGCCGGTACGCAGCTTACCCCATTCGAGTGCTTCGTTGCGCGCAATCAGTTCGTTGAGCTTGCACCAGTATTCCAGCGTCACTGGCTGCCCCATCGTATCCAGCACGAAGCGCCACGCGTCGCGCATATTCAGAATCGCCTGAATGTCGTCGAGGCGCACATTCGGGACATTGACACCTTCCAGAATGGTTTTCGTCTGTGGAAAAGTGACGACGCGGTGCTCCATCTGCATCCCGCAGTAGACATTTTCGTCCCACTTTTTTTTCGCTAAAAACCGGCTCTGCTCCGGCGTCAGATGGTATTTATCGGGGTAAGTCATTTCATTTTACCGTCCTGTGATCATAGCGTGGCAAGGATCGATACAGAATACAGGAAAAGCCTTCGAGACGTGATGACTCAAAGGCTTTTCGTTGGAGCTGCTATCCAGATTCGAACTGGAGACCTCATCCTTACCAAGGATGCGCTCTACCTGCTGAGCTATAGCAGCATTTCTGACAGCCCCAATATCATAGCAGGGGAAGCGGGAAATGTCAACAACTTTTTTTGTTTTTTGCGGCGGATTGCGAGAAAAAAGACGGTTTGCGCGGGGGAGGGAGAAGGTGGGGGAGGATTTATGGTTGCTTCCGGGCGGGGATGTGGTATAATGCGGGGAGAGGCGGATGCGCCGGAACAACTGCGGGAGGATACGGAAATGAAAAAGGCGTGGATCGTGATTGACATGCAGAATGACTTTGTGACCGGCGCGCTCGGGTCGGCAGAGGCGGCCGCGGCGCTGCCGCGGATCAACGCGCGGCTGAGAGAGGCCGACGCTGCGGACATGGTGTTTTACACCCTTGATACGCACGGGGAGGACTATCTCTCGACGGCAGAGGGGCGAAAGCTGCCGGTGAAGCACTGCATCGAGGGGACGTGGGGACACGCGCTTGCCGAGGGGCTGACGGGGCCGGATGGGCAGCGGATCAAAAAGCCGACCTTCGGCTCGACCGAGCTGGCAGAGACGGTGCGCACACTGTTCCAAGCGGGGCAGGTCACGTCCGTCGAGCTGATGGGCGTCTGCACGGACATCTGCGTGATTTCCAACGCGCTGCTGCTCAAGGCATATTGCCCGGAGCTGCCGATTGCGGTCAGGGCGGACTGCTGCGCGGGGCTGACGCCGGAAAAGCATCTGCATGCGCTCGACGTGATACGCTCGTGCCAGATTGATATTATTTGAAAAATCAAAGGCGCTTCCACTGAGAGTGGAGGCGCCTTTGATTGCGAAGGGCAGCGTGGGCATTTGCGAAAAACGAGGGGACGAAGGGACGGATTGCCACGGCCGTAAGCGGCCGACCGGCGAGCGGAGTGCCCGCATCCGTAAGGCTCCTTCGTCGCCAACGGCTGCGACATCGCAATGACAAAATCGTGGTCTTGACGCGTAAAGAAGGCGCTTCCATGATTGGCGGAGGCGTCTTGTTGTTATCTTGTGAAATCGTAGGGCGTGGTCTGGTAGACGAAGTAGTTCAGCCAGTTGGAGAACAGCAGGTGCGCGTGGGCACGCCATGTGACGAGCGGGGGCTGGGTGTCGTCGTCGTTGGGGAAGTAGTTCTTCGGAACGGGGACGGGCAGGCCGAGCGCCTTGTCGCGGTCGTATTCGCGCTTGAGCGTCAGCGGGTCGTATTCGGAGTGGCCGGTCAAAAACACCTGCCGCCCGCCGGCGGTGAAAATCGCATAGACACCGGCCTCATCCGAGGCGGCGGCGATCTTCAGCTCCGGCACCTTCTCAATGTCCTCGCGCAGCACGGTGGTGTGGCGGGAGTGGGGAACCATGAACACGTCGTCAAAGCCGCGCAGGAGAATGGGATTCTTATACTCCACCCGATGTGGGAACACGCCGAACAGCTTTTCCGGCAGCGGGTGCTTCTGAATGCCGTAATGGTAGTACAGACCTGCCTGTGCGCCCCAGCAGATGTGCAGCGTGCTGTGGACGTGGGTCTTGCTCCATTCCATGATGCCGCACAGCTCCTGCCAGTATTCGACCTGCTCGAACGGCAGGTGCTCCACCGGCGCACCGGTGATGATCATGCCGTCGTAACGGCGGTCGCGCACCTCGTCGAAGGTCTTGTAGAACGTGAACAGGTGCTCCTTGGAGACGTGCGTGGCGATGTGCGACTTTGTGTGAAGAAACGACAGACGAACCTGCAGCGGCGTGTTGCCGAGCAGCCGCGCAAACTGCGTTTCCGTGTCGATCTTCGTCGGCATCAGGTTGAGAATCAGAATTTCCAGCGGGCGAATGTCCTGCGTGAGCGCCCGCGTTTCGGTCATGACGAAAATATTTTCGCTTTGTAACGTCGCGGTTGCGGGCAGATCATTCGGAATTTTGATCGGCATGGCTCGATGGCTCCTTTATTGCAGGGAATTGAGCGCCTGTGCGAGGTCGGCGATCAGATCATCGGCATTTTCCAGGCCGCAGCTCAGACGGACGAGGTCGGCCGAGACACCGGCGGCCTCCAGCTCGGCGTCGTTCATCTGACGGTGGGTCGTTCCGGCGGGGTGCAGGCAGCAGGTGCGCGCGTCGGCGACGTGCGTTTCCAGCGCGCAGAGCTGCAGGCGGCTCATGAAGGCCGCGGCGGCCTCGCGCCCGCCCTTCACGCCGAAGGAAACGACGCCGCACGAGCCGTTCGGCAGATACTTTTTCGCGCGGTCGTAATACTTGTCGCCGGGCAGACCGCAGAATTTGACCCACGCGATTTTTTCGTGGCCTTGCAGGAACTCGGCGACCTTCTGCGCGGTGCGGCAGTGCTGCTGCATGCGCATGGGCAGGCTCTCGAGGCCGAGATTGGTCAAAAAGGCGTTCTGCGGGGACTGAACCGTGCCGAGGTCGCGCATGAGCTGCGCGGTTGCTTTTGTAATGTAGGCGCCGCCCTGGCCGAAGCGCTCGGTGTAGGTTACGCCGTGGTAGCTCTCATCGGGCGTGCAGAGGCCGGGGAATTTATCCGGATGCGCAGCCCAGTTGAAGCTGCCGCTGTCGACGATGCAGCCGCCGAGCGCTGCCGCGTGGCCGTCCATATACTTTGTCGTGGAG
>CAKUNB010000030.1 GCA_934668285.1 uncultured Oscillospiraceae bacterium
GCTGTACGATGTGGATAACTTCACCGACATGATCGCCGATGAGACCGTCTGCACCGAGGATCCCGAGGAGCTGCTGGCGTTCCTGTCCGAGGTCGGCCACCCCGTCCTGAGCATGGAACCGTTCGATATGTAATATCATTCCAACCGGCCGAAGAGGGCGCTCCCCCTCTTCGGCCGGTTTTTTGCGGCATACTCCCCATGCGGCGGCATAGACTGCTTGCGAGGGGGTGGTTGTCTTGGTCATGGGTGTCGTCTGGCTGGGCATGATCGTCCTGTCGGCCGCAGCAGCGGTCGGCAAAGGGGCGCTCGGCGTTCTGACGCCGGCCGCGATGGAGGGAGCCGCCTCCGCCATCACACTGTGCCTCTCGCTGGCGGGGCCGCTCTGCCTGTGGAGCGGGCTGGCCGCCGTCATGGAGCGGGCCGGTCTGACGGAGAAGCTCGGGCGGCTTCTGTCCCCGCTGCTGCGCTGGCTGTTTCCGAACGCGGCCCACGACCGCGTCGCGCTGGGCTATCTGACGGCGAATTTCTCGGCAAACCTGCTCGGCCTCGGCAACGCGGCAACGCCGATGGGCATTGCCGCCGTGCGCCGCATGCAGCGCGGCTGCCGCGCGGGCGAGGCGACAGACGAAATGTGCCGCCTGATCGTGATGAACACCGCGTCAATTCAGCTCCTGCCGACGACGGTCGCAGCGGTGCGCTCGTCGCTCGGTGCGGCCGCGCCGTTTGACATTCTTCCGGCGGTCTGGCTAACCTCGCTCGCCTCGGTGAGCATGGGGCTGCTCGCGGCAAGACTCCTACAGCGCTGCGGAAGGGGCAGGCCGCATGCTTGACCTGCTGGTACCGGTACTGATGATCCTTGTCAGCGTCTGCGCAATGGCAAAAAAGCAGGAGGTCTACCCCGCCCTGCTGCAGGGCGGGCTGGACGGGCTGAGGCTGCTGCTGTCCATTGCTCCGGCGCTCGTGATGCTGCTGACGGCGGTGCATATGCTCCGCGCCTCCGGCGCAATCGGGCTGCTGACCGAGCTGCTGCGCCCGGCGGCGCGATGGACCGGTATCCCGCCGGAAACGCTGCCGCTGGTGCTGCTGCGGCCCTTTTCCGGCAGCGCCGCGCTGGCCGTCGGCGCAGACCTGATGGCCGTCTACGGGCCGGATTCCCTCATCGGCCGCACCGCCGCCGTCATGCTCGGCAGCACGGAGACGACCTTTTATACCATTTCCGTCTATTTCGGCGCCGCCGGTATAAAGCGGACACGCTACGCCATCCCCGCCGCCCTGATCGCCGACCTGACCGGCTTTCTTATGGCCTCCCTGACCGCCCGCCTTATCGTATAAGCCCAACGCCTTGGCGCAACCACGCCAAGGCGTTTCCGCATATCAAAACCCCAATTCCACGGATGGACGTTTTTGCACCCAAGCCCCCTCCCTGTGTAGGGCGGGGTGCCCTCACCCCGCCGTTGCAGGCACCTTCTGGTTTTGCAGGATTCGGATGAATGGCAAAAAGCACCGTTATACGCCGTAGGGGCGCTCAATGAGCGCCCGTGCGGCATATAACACGGCTTTCTGCACACGGCGGGCTGGGGGCAGAAAGCCCTACGAATCATAACGCAACCGGCAGCAAAACGGCCGCCCTGACATTCCGTCAGGGCGGCTCGTGTTTTCACAGCAGCAGGCAGATCAGGCCGTTTGCGCCTTCGTTGATGATCTTCGTCAGCGCGTCCTTTAGCTTGTAGCGGGCGTCCTCCGGCATGCGCTTGAGCTTTGCCGTCAGCCCCTCGTTGACCAGCTCAAAGACGGACTTGCCGAAAATATTGCTCTCCCAGAGCTTTTCCGTGTTTCCCTCGTACTCGCCCAAGAGGAATTTGACCAGCTCCTCGGACTGCTGCTCGTCGCCCACCATCGGGCTGATCTCCGTCTGAATATCGGCGCGCAGCATATGGATCGACGGTGCGCTGGCCTTGAGCTTCACGCCGTAGGCGCTGCCCTTGCGAACGATCTCCGGAACTTCAAGGTGCATTTCGTCCGCCGCAGGCATCACGATACCGTAGCCGGTGGCGCGAACCTCCTCCAGCGCGGCGGAAATTTTGTCAAACTGCCGCTTTGCCTCGGCCAGCGCGGTCAGAAGCGACAGCAGCTGGCCGTCGTTTTCGATTTTGAAGCCGGTGCGCTGCCCCAGGATCTGATAAAACAGCCCCTCATTGAAGTCCAGCTCGCAGGACACCACGCCGGTGCCGAGGTCAACCTCGCCGATGCGGTAGCCGCAGACCTGCTCCAGCTGCGCCACGGCGGCAATCGCAGGCTCGGCCTCTGCCAGCCGCGAAATCTGCTCGGCATTCGTTCGCAGGGCTTCAAAGAGCGCCGTTTTGAGCGGATTGTCAAGCTCCAGCGCCTGCACCCACGCCGGAAGGAACACCCGCAGCTCCCGCAGCGGGAAGGCATACAGCAGCTCCGTCAGCAGCGCCTTCAGCTCCGGCTCGTGCATCCCTTGGCAGTCCGCCGTCACAGCGCTGACGCCGTAGGTATGGCGCAGATACTCGGCCAGCGTACTCGCCTGCGTGCCGTTCGGGTCAGCGGAATTGACCACGACGACGAACGGCTTTCCCGTCGCCTGCATGTCGCGGATGGCGCGCTCCTCGGCGGCAATATAGTCCGCACGCGGTATGTCCGTCACCGTGCCGTCAGTCGTAACGACGATGCCGACGGTGCTGTGCTCCTCCATGACCTTCTTCGTTCCCAGCTCCGCCGCATCGGTCATCGGGATTTCCTCGTCGAACCACGGCGTCGTCACCATGCGCGGCGCGCCGTTCTCCGTCGCGCCGATTGCGCCGTCGACCATGTAGCCCACCGAATCGATCAGCCGGACGGAAAGCCGCGCCTTGCCGTCCGGCGTGATCTCGACGGCGTCCTCCGGCACGAATTTCGGCTCGGCGGTCATGATCGTCCTGCCCGAGCCGCTCTGGGGCAGCTCGTCGCGGGCGCGCTCCTTCTGATACAGGTCGTCGATGTTGGGAATCACCAGCTCCTCCATCAGGCGCTTGATAAAGGTTGACTTGCCGGTACGCACCGGCCCGACCACACCGATATAGATGTCGCCGCCCGTCCGCTTGGCAATGTCGGCGTAGATGTTACTCATAATATTAGCCTCCCCCACAGTCTCATGCTACATGCTATGCGCCGCGAGGGACAACTATTCTGATTTTTGGCGTTTGGCAAAAAGCTACCCCTTCTGTCATTGCGAGGAGGGCATAGCCCGACGTGGCAATCTCGTGCAGGCAGCTCCGAATTCGCCGAAGCCTATCAGCAACTCAAAACTATTCTGCGAGATTGCCGTGTCGCCTCGCTCCTCGCAATGACATGCGGGGTAGTTTTTGACGCACTCAAACGGCCTTGCCCGAAACGGGGCAAGGCCGTTGTTTTATTCCAGCTGATCGAGGTTTTTGGCAAAGGCGGGCAGGCAGTGTTCGAGGAACCAGTCCAGCTCCGGAAGCTGCATCTGCTCCAACGCGCGGCGCGTCTGCGCGGCGGCGGATTCAAATTCCTGATTTCCGGCCTTCAGCTCCTCAATGCACTTGATGTGCGCCGAGAGCTTGTCCGCCGCCTTGACAATGTCGTGCACGGCGGGATCGTCCTCGTAGACCAGCGGCGCGTAGCTCTCGCGCAGCGCCTCGGGCAGCATTTCCAGCAGCTTTGTCCCGCTGACGTGCTCGACCTGCTTGTAGGCCGTCTTGATCTCCGGATTGAAGTACTTGATCGGCGTGGGCAGATCGCCCGTCAGGATCTCCGAGGCGTCGTGGTACAGCGCCGCCGTAGCGCAGCGCTCGGGGTCGGCAGGCAGACCCAGAATGTCCCGCCGAATCAGCGCCAGCCCATGCGCCAGCACGGCAACCATGTGGCTGTGTTCCTGAATATTCTCCGAGAAGGTGTTGCGCATCAGGCCCCAGCGGGTAATGTAACGCATGCGGGACAGCAGCGCAAAAAAGCGGTACTCCTCCATCAGACTTCCTCCTCGTAATAGTCCTTCATCGGCTTATGCGTCCGGTGGTGGCGCTGCGGTGTCTGGCCGGAAAGGCCGGTAAAACGCCCGTAAGGCTCCGCGCGGACCGCCGAGGCGATCTCGCTGTAGAGCTGATAGAATTCCTTCGCCGTGCGGGGGTCGGTCAGCTCGTCGGTCAGCCATGCGCACGGCTCCGGCGTCCAGTCGGCAAAGCGCTTGGAAAACGCCGCGCCCACGCCCAGCGCCTCAGCAAAGGGCAGCAGCCGGTAGAAGCTCTGCCCGTCCGAGGCGGACAGCCGCCGCATGGTGTCGCGGTCCATCCGGCGCAGATAAGTACGCAGGCCGAGCAGCTGGCTCACCGTCTCCCGCCCGATCGGCGTGCGGCGGCCGCCAAAGGTCGTTACAAACCCGCAGAATAGCTGCAGCAGCAGGCACAGCAGCGCCAGTCCGGTCAGGTTGGCGCTTCCTGCAAAAATCAGCACCAGAGCCGCCGCGCCAAGGCCGATCAGCAGCCGTGGCAGACGGCGGCGGCGCAGCAGCGAGGCCGCCGCGCTCTGCACCGGCAGGCAAAGGCCCGCGCAGGCCGCCGCCAGCAGCGGCAGCAGCAGCCAGCGGATGCCGATGGCAGGCAGCGTAACGTCAAACATCATAAAACCAAGCACGAAGCCCGCGCCCGCTGCAAGCAGGTGCAGAATCAAGGGGCTTCCCGACCTCGGCCGGAACATGCGCTGCGTCCACGCGCTGTGCAGCGCGCCGGACGAGGCCCTATACGCAGAGCGGAAGCGCGGCCCCTGCGCGTCGCACAGCGCGTCGCGCGGGAAAAGCGCGTGAAACAGCTTGCGCTCGGCAGGCTTTCGCTCGCTGCCCATGTCCATCTGCTTTTCCACCAGAATCCGCCCGTGCACGTTGCGGCGGATCGTCACATAGCCGAGCGCACCCCAGCTGGCCAGCAGCGCGGCGGCATCCGGCCGCTGCCCATAGAGCTGGCAAACCAGCTCTCCCGCCGTTGCCTCCGGCGAGAAGGTCTGCTGCTTCTTCGGGAAAATCGGCTTGGCGCGCAAGCGCAGGAACCAGTAGATCAGCGCCGCCGCCAGCAGCGCGTAAAGCGCCAGCCGGTCGACCGCAACGGTTTTGCCCGGCTGATGGCGCAGGTCAAAAAAGCCGTCGGCGCACAGCATCCGGAACGACAGCGTTTCGTGGTCCTTCAGGAAGGTCGTCGTCTCCGCAGTCACGGTGTTCTCGCGGATGCTGATTTTCAGATAATTGTCAATCACATCGCCGTAGTAAGAGCTTTTCCATGTCGGCTGCACCGTGACCGCCGAGGGGAAGGTCATGGAAATTTTCAGAGCGCGGATCGGGTAGTCCAGCCCCCGCTCCAGCAGCTCTAAGAAGAACAGCTGGCCGTCGGTCTGCTCCGAGGCGCGGCCGGACAGGCTGTAGGAGCAGGTAAAGCTCTGCTTGCCCGCAAAGCCCGCGTCGCTGCGGAACACGATGCACGGCACGCCGTCCACCGTCCGCTTTTTATAGTCGCCGCCGGTCGCGGAAATATCGCTCGCGCCGGAATGCAGCGGGAACACCAGCTCTGTCGGCGCAGAGGTGCATTCCATCTCCGCGTTAATTGTAATGCGGCATGCAGAGCTGCTGTCGGCATCGACGGAGATGCTCATTGACGTCACCTCGTCGCTCGCGGCAAGCACGCCGCCGCAGAGCAGCAGCACACACACCGCCGCCAGCAAAAGCCGCACGATCAACCTTCCCCGACGCATCCGCCGCACCCCTTTCCGACAGGAAGCCACAGCTTCCCTTGTAGTGTATCATACAATACCATAAAACCGCAAAAAATGCAACCACCACAATTTTTCCAACAAAAAAACAGCAGCCCCCGCCCAAAAGGCAAGTGCCGCCCCTTCCCCGCCGCATGCGCTGCGGCGATGAGCTTTCATCTCGCGTTTCTATCCTCCACTACCAAGCTTTCCCAAGAAATCAGCCCTTGACTTTCGCTTCCCGTGTGATATAATAACAGCGAGGTAGTCAAGGGCGGCGACCGTTGCAGCGGTCACGGCTCACCCTCAAGTGGATTGTGATTGAAGGGATGGCCGCGCCAGTGCTATGGTGCGGTTATTTCTTTACAATAGTTACTGTCCCGAAGATAACAACGGCTAACAGATTCAAAAGTGCAATGACTTCTACAACTGTCATATTGTCACCTCCTATTTTTATTCAGGAGGTCGAGCCGTTCCGCCCTTGATTACCGTGACGTTATATCATAAAATCGTCCGGTTGTCGACAATATTCCCTGTCTTCTGACAAATAATAGAATGAAAAATTGCAGTAAGCAAGCCCGAGCGGAACGGCTCGGGCTTGCTGTTTTTCCGCAGAGTCTTCGTCTTACAGCGCTCTGGTGTATTTACTGACCGCGGCGGCGGCATAGAGGGCGGTCAGAAGCTCCGTAATCGGCATGGCAAACCACAGGGCGTCCGCCGTGAGCAGGAGCGGGAGGAGCAGGATCAGCGTGCCGCTGATGACGAGACCGCGCGCCACCGATACGAGGAAGGCCGCCTTCGGCTTCATGATTGCCTGGAAATAATACGTCGAGAAAATGTTAAACGGCAGCAGCAGGAACGACAGCGCATACGTTCTGACGATGGCGGGCGCCATATCCAGAATCTCCGGCGTGGGGGCCATGAAAATGCGGATGTAGACATTCGGGCACGCCATGCTGAGTGCCGTCCAGAACACGCCGAAAAACGCCGTCGTCCCCAGCGCCAGCCGGAGCGTCTGGCGGATGCGGTCGGGCTTTCCCGCGCCGAAGTTGGTGGAAACGATCGGCTACGCGGCCTGCCCGACGCTGTAGGCGCAGCACTGGACGAAGGTACTGACCTGAATGATCGGCCCATAGATCGCCAGCGCGTCCGCGCCGAGGTATTTCATGATCTGGCGGTTGAACAGCACCGTCAGAATCCCCATCGCCACGTCGATAAAGAAGGTGGAAAAGCCGGTCACAGTGATCTCGCGCAGCTTGCGCACCGGCCTTTCGGGCTTGACCAGCCGGAGCGTGTTTTTGTGGCTGATGAAGTGGGTCAGCATCACGAGGAAGGAAATGCCGGAGCCGATAGCGGTCGCAAGGCCCGCGCCGTAGATGCCCATGTCGCAGGTGAACACGAAGAAATAGTCACCGGCGACGTTGAAAATACCGCCGGACAGCACGCCGAGGGTCGCAAGGCCCGGATTTTTATCGTTGCGCAGGAACGCCGCCAGCATCTGGTTGAACAGGAACAGCGGGAACACGTATTTGATCGGGCGCATGTATTCCCGCGCCAGCGGGAGCAGCGCCTCGTCCGCGCCGAAGAACGTCAAAATCGGGCGGTCAAAGCACAGCACGCCCGCCCATGCCAACACGGACAGCAGCACCGCGCCGATGGCCGCCACCGTAAAATACTGGTTTTCAACGCCGCTCTCCTTTTCGCTGCCGCGCTTCATGCTGAAAATGACGCTGCCGCCGATGCCCACCAGCAGGCCGAGACTGTAGATAATGTTCCAGACCGGCGCAACGACGGCCAGCGCCGCCGTGCCCTGCGGGCCGTGGTACTGCCCGACCATCGCCGTGTCCACGATGGAATAGACCGACGTGATCATCGCGCTGCCGAACGCCGCCAGCAGGTACTTTGCATACAGCGGCTTGATTTTTCCCTTCAAAAGGTCCATACCATTTCCTCCTTCTGCACAAAAAAGCCGGACAAGAAGCAGACATTTCAGTCTGTCTCTTGTCCGGCTGCTGTTTCCTCGAACAGCTCGCCCTCCGAGCTACTGCGATGCTATAGCCGATGCACGCCGCAATGTCAAGCCCTTATTTTTCATTGCGTTTTGTTTTCCCTTGTGCTATTCTAAGGGCGACAGGAGGCGACGGAGCATGGAACTCAAACCGCTGGAAAAAGAGGCCTACGCAGGCAAAAAATTCACCGCCCGCTATGTAACAGGCGGCTATTATGACATCCGCGCGTCCGAGGAGGGCTTCCGGATGGAATATGTGTCCTTTGACGCGCCGGTGGAGCGCTCGTTTGACGATGTGTTTTTCGGCGAATGGCTGGACGAGCCGGTCGCCTTTGGCGCGACGGAGGCGGGACGGCTGCTCGGCTTTGTCGAGGGCGCAATGGAGGGCTGGAACAACCGCTTCCGCATCAGCAACATCTGCGTATTTGACGGAGCGGAGCGCCGCCGCGGCCTCGGGAAGGCGCTCATGGACATCATAACGAAGGAGGCCGAGCGGCGCGGCGCACGGATGCTCGTTCTGGAAACGCAGTCCTGCAACGAGGCCGCAATCGCCTTTTACAAAAGAAACGGCTTCCGCGTGATCGGCTTTGACCTCTATGCCTACTCCAACACCGACCCCGAGCGCCACGAAATCCGCATCGAAATGGGCAAACAGCTGAAGGCAATTTTTGAGGGAAACGGTACTTGACAGCGCTGCGGCGAGCGGGTATAATGTTCGCATCAAACCAATGGGATTAGTAGGTTTTTTACCGCGCCCGAAAGGAGAGAAACCGCATGATACCGACACCGGAGGAGGCCTATGCGCTGCTGAAGGAGTACAATCAGGGAGAATTTCACCGCAGACACGCAAAAACGGTCGGCGGCGTGCTGCGCTGGTTTGCCGTCGAGCTGGGCTACGGCGACGAGGCGGATTTCTGGGAGGCCGTTGGCCTGCTGCACGACCTCGATTTCGAGCAGTACCCGCAGCTGCACTGCATCAAGGAGCAGGAGCTGCTGCGTGAGCGGGGCATTGACGAGCGGCTGATTCACGCCGTTGCGAGCCACGGCTATCTCTTGACGGTTGACATCAAGCCCGAGCACGAGATGGAAAAGGTGCTCTACGCGGTGGATGAGCTGACCGGCCTGATCGGCGCTGCGGCGCTGATGCGCCCGTCCGGCAGCGTTTCCGATCTGGAGCTGAAATCGGTAAAGAAGAAATATAAGAATCCGAAATTCGCCGCCGGCTGCTCCCGCGAGGTCATTGAGCGCGGCGCGGAGCTGCAGGGCTGGCCGCTGGACGAGCTGATTAGCAAAACGATCCTCGCCATGCGTAGCTGCGAGGCGGTCGAGCTATGAAGCGGGCGCTGATTGCAATGAGCGGCGGCGTGGATTCCTCCCTTGCCGCAAAGCTGATGGTCGACAGCGGCGCAGAGTGCATCGGCTGCACGATGAAGCTCTACCAAAACGAGGAGATCGGCGTGTCGCGCTCGCGTACGTGCTGCTCACTGGACGACGTAGAGGACGCCCGCAGCGTCGCCTGCCGCCTCGGCATGCACTTTTACGTCTTTAACTTCACCGAGGCGTTTCGCGACACGGTGCTGCGCGGCTTTGTTGAGAGCTATCAGAAGGGCATCACGCCGAATCCCTGCATCGACTGCAACCGCTATATGAAATTTGGCAAGCTTTTGGAGCGCGCGGAGATTCTGGGCTGCGACGGTATCGTGACCGGCCATTATGCCAGAATCGAGGAGCACGACGGGCGCTTTGTGCTGAAAAAGGCGCTTGACGAAACCAAAGACCAGAGCTACGTCCTCTACGCCATGACGCAGCACCAGCTGGCGCACACATGCTTCCCCCTCGGCAGCATGCGAAAAACCGAGGTGCGCGCCCTCGCGGAGCAGTGCGGCTTTGTCAACGCGAGCAAACCGGACAGCCAGGACATTTGCTTCGTGCCGGACGGCGACTATGCCAAGGTGATCGCGCTGCAAACCGGCAAGGAGGGCATGCCCGGGAATTTCGTCGACCGAAGCGGCCATGTGCTCGGCACGCACAGAGGCATCATTCATTATACCGTCGGCCAGCGGAGGGGCCTCGGCCTTTCGAGCTCTGAGCCGCTGTATGTCTGCCGCATCTGCCCGCAGACGAACACGGTGGTGCTCGGGCAGCAGGCGGAGCTGCTGCGTACCGAGGCCGACGCGGCGGATTTCAACTGGATCAGCGGCGAACGTCCCACGCAGCCGCTGCGCTGCAAGGTAAAAGTCCGCTACCGCCAGCCCGAGCAGTGGGCAGTCGTCACGCCGACCGGCGCGGACACGGTGCACATCGTCTTTGACGAGCCGCAGCGCGCCATTGCGCCCGGTCAGGCGGCGGTGCTCTACGACAGCGATACCGTCCTCGGCGGCGGCACCCTACAGCCGGAGGCATAAATAAAACAAAACCCCTGCTTTCGCTAGGCGAAAGCAGGGGCTATTTTTGCTGTGTTTACTTCTGCGCGGCGGTGATGATGGCCATCTTGTAGACCTCGTCGGCGTTGCAGCCGCGGCTGAGGTCGTTGATGGGGGCGTTCAGGCCGAGCAGGATGGGGCCGTAGGCCTCGTAGCCGCCCAGACGCTGGGCGATCTTGTAGCCGATGTTGCCCGCCTCGATGCACGGGAACACGAACGTGTTGGCATAGCCTGCGACGGGGCTGCCGGGGAACTTGAGCTGGCCGACGACCGGAGAGACCGCTGCGTCAAACTGCATCTCGCCGTCGATGGCAAGGTCGGGCGCGAGGGCCTTGGCCTTGGCCGTGGCAGCCTGCGAGAGCGCGACCGTGCCGCCCTTGCCGCTGCCCTTGGTGGAGAAGCTCAGCATGGCGACCTTCGGGTCAATGCCGAAGAGCTTCGCGCAATTGGCGACCTCGACGGCGACCTCGGCGAGCTTGTCGGCGGCGGAGACGGTAACGTTGCCTTCCTTGTCGACGCTGTCCTCATAGGAAATATTGATGGCGCAGTCGCCCATAGCGAGCTTCTCTTCGCCGCGGACGAGGATGAAGCAGGACGAAACGAGGTGTGCGCCGGGCTTGGTCTTGACGAGCTGCAGAGCCGGACGGACGGTGTCGGCGGTGGAGTAGGTCGCGCCGCCGAGCAGAGAGTCGGCGTAGCCCATCTTGACGAGCATGGTGCCGAAGTAGTTACCCTTCAGCAGTGCCGCGCGGCAGTCCTCGGCGGACATTTTGCCCTTGCGCAGCTCGACCATTTTCTCGACCATTGCATCCATTTCGGGATAGGTGGCCGGGTCGATGATCTCCAGGCCCTCGATGTCATAGCCACCCTCGGCAGCCTTGGCGCGGACGGTTTCGACCTCGCCGATCAGGATCGGGGTGAGGAAGCCTTCCTTCTTCAGACGGGCGGCGGCATCCAGAATGCGGGCGTCGTGGCCTTCGGTAAAGACGATTTTGCGGGGATTTTCCTTGAGCTTTTCAATCAAACGATCAAACATGAATGATTCCTCCGTATTTTCTCTTTGGGGGCGCAGCGCGTCCCTGTTTTTTGCCCATTTATTATACTACCGGCGGATGGCAGAAATCAAGACTTATCGATTGATTTGTACGGATTTCGACAAAATTGCCGGTCATGGGGTGGACGAATCGCAGCTCCGTGGCGCAAAGCTGCTGTCCGGTCAGGCCAAGGGCGTTCGACAGGGCGGCGGAGGCGGGCACGGCATACTGCGGGTCGCCCAGAATCGGGCAGCCGAGACAGGCGCAGTG
The DNA here is from genome assembly GCA_934668285.1 of uncultured Oscillospiraceae bacterium. GTDB lineage: Bacteria > Bacillota > Clostridia > Oscillospirales > Oscillospiraceae > JAZOXB01. Next base: position 11,490 of record CAKUNB010000030.1, read on the forward strand.
CAGCCGCAGCTGATGCGTCCGGCCCGTCAGCGGCCAGAGTGCCAGACGGCTGACTGCCTGACCGGCAGCCTCGGCGGTTTCCAGCACCCGATAGCGCGAAACGGCGGGCTTGCCGCTCGGGTCAATGCGGCGGAGCAGGCTGCTGCCCTCCACGCGGGCAATGGGCGCGTCGATCTCGCCCTCCGGCTGCGGCGGAATGCCGAACACGGCGGCCTCGTAGCGCTTTTCGATGCCGTGCGTGCGCTGCAGGGCGTGCATTTTCGCGTGGACGTGGGAGCTTTTGGCCAGCAGGACGACCCCGAAGGTATCGCGGTCGAGGCGGCTGACCGGATGCACGGCGCTGGGCTGGCCGGTGCGCCGGTAATACGCGATCAGAAAGTTCGCCAGCGTGCCGGTGTTGCGCGCGGACGAGGGGTGCATCAGAAGTCCCGACGGCTTGTCCAGCGCGATGAGCCATTCGTCCTCATAGAGGATCGTCAGCGGCCCGTCTTCGGCAGGATACTCCGGCACCGGCTCGTCGAGCAGCACCTCCACGCAATCGCCGGGCCGGACGATAAAATTCGTAAAAACCGGCGCGCCGTTGACGGTGAACGCGCCCTTGTATTTCAGCCGCCCGACGAGCGACGAGGACATGCCCAGCTCCGACCGCAGGACGGACAGGAGCTTTGCCTCGCGCGCGGCGGTGAGCGTCAGCTTCATCCGATGGCCTCGGCGAGCTTCGGCGCGATGTACTCGTTCAGGCAGAAGCGCATAATGGCGCGGCGGGTGACGATGCCGATGAACGCGCCCTTGTCGTCGATGACGGGGACGAAGTTCTGATCGGTCGCCTTGAGCACCAGCTCCTGCATGTTGGTCGTAACGGTAACGGGCAGATTATCCTTGCGGTGGGCGATTTCCATGATGCTATGGTTTTCGGTGTCGCGCAGGTCCATCAGGCTCAGATTCTTGACCGCCCACAGCAGGTCGCCCTCGGTGAGCGTGCCGCAGTAGCTGCCGTCGCGGTGCAGGATGGGCAGGGCGGCGTAGCCGGAATTTTCCATGCGCTCCAGCGCCTGCCGGATGGTGAAATCGTCGTAAAGATAAGAACAGCTCGCCTTCGGAGTCAGGAAAAATAACAGATTCAATGAGATGCGCTCCTTTCGGATCGGTTGGCATTTTTTTGGGGTTCAGACGCTCAATTGTCATCGCAGTACTGCCGCTTTGCGGGCGCACTTTCTCGCCTGTCATTGCGAGGCCCTGAAGGGGCCGTGGCAATCTCGTGCAGGCAGTCACGAAAGGGACGAGGAGTACGGATTGCCACGTCGCTTCGCTCCTCGCAATGACAATAGCCGGAGAGGTTTCTCTCCACACGGATAAGATTATATCATATTTTTCCGGCAAATGCTGTTAAGTTTTTGTGAAAAAAGAAATTCCGCCGAAAAATTTTCCGGCGGAATTTTGTGTATTTTGACGAAAGAACCGTACTTACGCGGTGGGCTGGTTGGCATCCTCGATGATCTTGACGAACTTGGACGGGACGAGGGACGCGCCGCCGATGAGGCCGCCGTCGATGTCGGGCTGCGCCAGCAGCTCGTAGGCGTTCTTGTCGTTCATGGAGCCGCCGTAGAGAATCGTGGTGGCGCGGGCGTTCTTGGAGCCGTAGAGCTTGCGGACAACGGTACGGATGTGCTGGCAGACCTCCTCGGCCTGCTCGGGGGTTGCGGTCTTGCCGGTGCCGATGGCCCAGATCGGCTCATAGGCGATGACGACCTTGCGGATCTTGTCCTCGCCGATGCCGGCAAGGGCCAGCTTGATCTGCATGGTGATCCATTCCTCGGTGATGCCCGCCTCGCGCTGCTCGAGCGTCTCGCCGCAGCAGACGATGGGAACCAGACCGGCCTCAAGCGCGGCCAGCACCTTGGCGTTGACCTCGGCGTCCGTTTCGCCCATGGCGCGGCGCTCGGAGTGGCCGATGATGACGTACTTGCAGCCCGCGTCGGTCAGCATGCCGCAGGAGATTTCGCCGGTGTACGCGCCGGAGGCGTTGGGATTGCAGTTCTCGGCGCCGATGCCGATGCGCGTTTCGCGCATGGCGCGAACGGCGGCAGGAATGCACACGGCGGGAACGCACAGGGCGATATCGCACCAGCGGCCCTTCGGCAGCAGGCCCTTCAGCTCAGTCATAAAGGCCTTCGTCTCGGAGGGCGTTTTATTCATCTTCCAGTTACCGGCAATGAGCGTCTTACGATACTTTCTATTCATGGTCTTTCTCCTTCATTACTTATCCTGCAGGCAGGCAATGCCGGGCAGCTCCAGACCCTCCAGAAACTCCAGGGACGCGCCGCCGCCGGTGGAAATGTGGGTGATCTTATCGGCAAAGCCGAGCTGCTCGCAGGCAGCCGCGCTGTCGCCGCCGCCGACGATGGTCACGGCGTCGCTGTCGGCCAGCGCCTGCGCCACGGCGATGGTGCCCTTGGCCAGCGTGGGGTTCTCAAACACGCCCATCGGGCCGTTCCAAACGACGGTCTTTGCGCTCTTGGCAGCCGCCGCGAACAGCTCGCGGGTCTTTTCGCCAATGTCAAGACCTTCCATATCGTCGGGAATGGCATCCGCGGCAACAGTCTTGACCTCGATGGGGGCGTCGATGGGGTTCGGGAAG
>CAKUNB010000031.1 GCA_934668285.1 uncultured Oscillospiraceae bacterium
AATATTACCTATTCCTATTTTGCAATTTTGAAGGCAGCTTGTCGGAAAAGTCCGCAAGGACTTTTTTGACAAGCTGAGGGGCCGATGCCTTCATCGGCCCCTGCGGGAAGTGCCGGTTTTGCCGGATATTCGGCCTATTGCACCGGCTCCGTTGGTTCTTCGGTGGCGTCAGTGGTATCGGGCGCCGAATCGGCGTAGGTGGCATCTGCGTCGGAGAGGGTTCTGGCGCCCTCGCTCTTGAAGAAGACAAAATCCACACCGGGGGTGATGCCGGTGAGCATGCCGCGCGTGACGAAGATGGCGTTGCTCTTGAACACGACGGGGCAGATCGGCGCGCTCTTGAGCAGTTGGCCGCACAGCTCGTAGAAATTACCGGAGTTTTTCAGCGCGGAGGTGCACAGGCCGGACAGGCCGGAGCTGGAGATCGAGCCGAAGTTCAGATTGCCGGACTGCGTGAAAAACTCGCTCAGATCGAAGTTCGGCGTCAGGCGCGTTTCGCCGTAGTAGAGGTCGAAATTGCCGTCTTGTAAATTCTTCAGGTACTTTTCCCGCTCTACGGCGTTGACGGTGATCTGCAGGCCGGCCTCATTCAGCTTGCCTGCGATGTATTCCGCTGCGGCGACGCGCTTGGGGTCGTCCGAGCAGACCAGCAGAATGCCGCTGTGGCCGCTGTACTGCTCCGAAACCAGCACCTGCGAATTGCTGACCGCCTCGGAAAATCGCGCGGGCGCGTAGCCGTAATCGCGGGTCAGCTGCTCGTCGTAGTAATCCGACAGCGGGCTGCACGGCAGGATGCTCGGCTGGGCAAAGCCCTTGTAGACCTCGTTTGCAATCGCGTTGCGGTCAATGGCGTGGGTCACGGCGGTGCGAAGGGTGTCGTTGACAAAGTAACCGCTGTAGAGATTGAAGCCGAGATAGTGCATCACCGTCGTGGGCACCTCCCACGCCTCGTAGTCGCAGCGGTAGCCGCCGGAGGCTACGGAGTTCGGGTCGCAGTAGATCAGATCCGTGCCGCCGAATTCGAAGGCGTCGCGCAGATCGTTCGGCGTCTCGGCGGAGGCGAGGGGAATGACTTCGGCGTCGATGACCGTCGGAATCGTCTCGACCCAGCGTGTGCTGCGCACGAGGCGGTCGCCGCTGAGGTAGTACGGGCCGCTGCCGGTCGGGATATCCGCCTCGACGGTGTCGGCCTTGACGACCGGGACATCCAGCATGGGCGCAAAGTTTTCATACGGCGTGTCCAGAATGGCAATGATCGTGCCGTCTGTGTCGGCATAAATGTCGGCCAGATGGGACAGCCGCGCTTTGTAAATGCCGCTGCTGCGCGCCGCGCGGACGGAGGCGACGACGTCCTCTGCTGTCAGCGGTGTGCCGTCAGAAAAGGTCACGCCGGGCACGAGGGTGTAGTAATAGACCGTGCTGTCCGCCGAAACGCGGAAGGTCTGGCAAAGCTGCGGCACGGCGCGGAAATCGTCCGAGACGATGAACAGGCTTTCATACAGCAGCGAAAAGGTCGCCCGATTGACCGTCGCGAGGCAGGTATAGGGATTCAGCCCGTATTTCGGCAGGTAGGACAGGCCGAAATCGCCGCTCTGCTTGGAGGCCAGCGGCTCGCTTGCCTGCTCTGAGGCGGCTGTCGGCTCGGTCGGCTCCGCCTCGGTGGAGGGCTCGGTTGTCTGAGGTTTGCCCGCGCAGCCGCTGAGCAGCATGGCCAGCAGCAGGCACACGGCGATCATCTTTTTCACATTGGTTCTCCTTGCAGCATGATAACGGCGGCCAGCGAGCCGCGGTTGTTCCCGACGCGCCGGTGCGACCAGAAGCGCTCCGGCTGGCAGGCGGTGCAGGCTTCGCAGAGGTCGATCTGCTCCACGCCCGCGCGGCGCAGCCAGAGGGCGTTGCATTCTTTTAGGTTAACATAATATTTTTCACCGACAGGACGGATTGCTCGTTCCGCCTCCGCGCCGAGCGCGTTTCGCATTGCCGCCGGAACGTCGGCATCCGTTTCAAAGCAGCACTGCGAAATGCACGGGCCGATGGCTGCGCGAATGTTTTTCGGGTCGCAGCCGAAGTCGGCCTGCATTTTTTCTGCTGCGCGGGCCGCGATGCCGGCCGCCGTGCCGCGCCAACCGGCGTGCACCGCGCCGACGGCGCGCCGGACCGGATCATAGAGCAGCACCGGTGTGCAGTCCGCCGAGAATACCGTCAGCGCAACGCCCGGCTCGTCGGTCACAAGGCCGTCGCAGCCCTGCTCGACCGGAACGATCAGGCCACGGCCGCACTGCGCCCTGCCGACGCGCTCGACGATATCTGAGTGGATCTGGCGGGTAAAGACGGTCTGCTTCGGCTCGAAGCCGACGGCGCGGCCCAGAATGCGGTAATTTTCCAGCACATTGGCCGGACGGTCGCCGCGGTGCACGCCGAGATTCAGCGAGGCCAGCGCACCCTCGCTCACACCGCCGAAGCGGGTGGAAAAGCAGTGCGACGTTCCCTGTAAAAAGTCGCTCGTGAGATATTCAAGCGCTCCTGCGTGGTTGACATAAAAACTCATTGCTTCGCCTCGTCCTTATCCCGGCAGCAATACTTGTATTTCTTGCCGCTGCCGCAGGGACAGGGGTCGTTTGCGCCGACCTTGATTTTTTTCACGACGGGCTGGCGCTTGACGGTCTTGTCGCCGCCGGTCGCGCCGGTGGCGGTGATCTTGGCGACCTGCCTGCGCTTGACATCCTCCGGCGTGCGCAGGCGGAAGAGGTACAGACGGCGCACGGTCTCCTCGCGGATGGCGTTGATCATGCCGTCAAACATGGCAAAGCCCTCGCGTTTGTAGGCAATGACGGGATCGGTCTGGCCGTAGGCGCGCAGCCGGATGCCCTGCTTGAGGTCGTCCATCGCGTCGATGTTGTCCATCCAATACTCGTCCACGACGCGCAGCAGGATGATGCGCTCGATCTCGCGCATCCGCTCCGCGCCGAACTCCTGCTCGCGGGCGGCGTAGGTCTCGTTAAAGAGCTTGAACAGCGCTTCCTTCAGCGCGTCGGCGCTCTCGCCTGCCTCGGCATGGAGCGCACCGGCAGGGTAATAGATGCCCGCAAATTTCTCGTTCAGCGGGGCAAGCTGCTCCTCGTTTTCGAGCTTCTGCTCCGTGCCGAGCACGTCGTTGACCTCGGATTCGATCACGTAGCGGATCATGCCCTCGATGGTCGGGTGCAGATCCTCGCCGTCGAGGACCTTCTGGCGCTGCTCGTAGATGACAGTACGCTGCGTGTTCATCACGTCGTCGTATTCCAGCACGTTCTTACGGGCCTGGAAGTTGCGGCTTTCGACGGTTTTCTGCGCGTTTTCAATCGCGCCGGAGAGAATCTTCATGTCGATCGGCGTGTCCTCGTCGAGGCCGAGGGAGTTCATCATGGTCATGATCCGCTCGGAGCCGAACAGGCGCATCACGTCGTCCTCCAGCGAGAGGAAGAAGCGCGTTTCGCCGGGGTCGCCCTGACGGCCCGACCGGCCGCGCAGCTGATTGTCGATACGGCGCGACTCGTGGCGCTCGGTGCCGACGATGAACAGGCCGCCTGCCGCGCGCACCTTCTCCGCCTCGGCGTCGACCTCGACCTTATATTTCGCGTAAGACTCCTTGAACTGGCGGCGCACGTCGAGAATTTCGGGGTTGTCCGTTTCGGCGTAGGAATTGGCCTCGGCGATCAGCTCCTCGGGGATTTCCCGCTTGCGCAGGTCGGACAGGGCCATATACTCTGCATTGCCGCCGAGCATGATATCCGTACCACGGCCGGCCATGTTTGTCGAGATGGTGACCGCGCCGAGCTTACCGGCCTGTGCGACGATTTCGGCTTCCTTTTCGTGGTGCTTGGCGTTCAGGACGGTGTGCGGCACGCCCTCGCGCTTGAGGAGCTTGGAGAGGTATTCGGATTTTTCGATGGAGATCGTGCCGACGAGGACGGGCTGGCCCTTTTCGTGGCATTTTTTGATCTGCTCGATGACCGCGCGGAACTTGCCCGCCTCGGTTTTGTACACCACGTCGTGGTGGTCGATACGGACGACGGGGCGGTTTGTCGGAATCTCGACGATGTCGATCTGGTAGATCGCGGAGAATTCCTCCTCCTCGGTCAGCGCCGTGCCGGTCATGCCGGAGAGCTTGGAGTACAGGCGGAAGAAATTCTGGAACGTGATGGTCGCGAGGGTCTTGTTTTCGCCCGCGACGCTCACGCCCTCCTTGGCCTCGATGGCCTGATGCAGGCCCTCGTTATAGCGGCGGCCGTACATCAGGCGACCCGTGAACTCGTCGACGATGATGACCTGTCCGTTCTGGACGACGTAATCCGTGTCGCGCTTCATCACGCCGCGTGCCTTGAGCGCCTGGTTGATATGATGCGAGAGGGTGGTGTTTTCCACGTCGGCGAGGTTTTCCACGCCGAAGTATTTCTCGGCCTTGGCAATGCCGCTGGCGGTGAGGTTCGCGGTGCGGGATTTTTCGTCGACAAAGTAGTCGCAGTCCAGATCGTCCTGATCCTGCTTCTCGTCCATTGTGGCAAAGACCTTCTTGCGCAGGCCCGAGACGAAGAAATCCGCCATTTCGTACAGCTTGGTCGATTCCTCGCCCTTGCCGGAGATGATGAGCGGTGTCCGTGCCTCGTCGATAAGGATGGAGTCGACCTCGTCGACGATGGCGAAATTATGCCCGCGCTGCACCATGTCGCTCTTGTAAAGCGCCATGTTATCGCGCAGATAATCAAAGCCCAGCTCGTTATTGGTGCAGTAGGTGATGTCGGCCTTGTAGGCCTCGCGGCGCTCGGCGGAGGTCAGGTCGTGGACGATCAGGCCGACCGTCAGGCCGAGGAAGCGATAGACCTTGCCCATCCACTCCGAGTCGCGCTTGGCAAGATAGTCGTTGACGGTGACGATGTGTACGCCCTTGCCCGTCAGCGCGTTCAGGTACGCCGGCAGAATGGCGACGAGGGTCTTGCCTTCGCCGGTTTTCATCTCGGCGATGCGGCCCTGATGCAGGATGATGCCGCCGATGAGCTGCACGCGGTACGGGCGCATGCCCAGTACGCGCTCGGCTGCCTCGCGGCAGACGGCGAAGGCCTCCGGCAGCAGCTCGTCGAGTGTTTCGCCCGCGGCATAGCGGCTCTTGAATTCCTCGGTTTTGGCGCGGAGCTGCTCGTCGGTGCAGTCCTTCATTGCGCCGCCCAGCGCCTCGATGCGATCAACGATCGGCTTGAGCTTCTTAACCTCGCGCTCGGAGCGCGTTCCGAACATTTTTGTGATCAGTCCCATTGCTTTGTGACCTTTCCGAAAATAATTTGAAGATATTATAGCACACCTTGCCGCGTAAAAAAAGCGGTTGGTGCAAAAGCTTACAGAAAATTCAAATTCGTCTTGACACCACCCAGCCCTTGTGTTATTATCGTAACACTGTTACGTATGAGCAAAGGCGCCAAGTCTGTCATTGCGAGCCGCCGCAAGGCGGCGTGGCAATCTCGTGCAGGAAGCTCCGTATTCGCCCTAATCTGTCGAAATATCAAAACAATTCTGCGAGATTGCCACGGCCCTTGCAGGGCCTCGCAATGACAAAATCGGACTTCTTTGACAGCCTGAGCTTTCCCGGAGGGAAAGCCAAGGCGCTGCGGTGCGAGGAGTTGCGGTTATTATAACGGTTTTTTCCAAAAAAGTATACCTATTTTAATTATTCTCTTCCATTTCGGAAATTTTATGGTACAATAGTCCCTCGTAGGGGTTTTGGCAGGCTTTTGGCGGGGGAGTAGGCGCCGAAAGACCGAAAGAAAAGAAAGGAAACTATGAAAAGGGTATTACACTATCTCAAACCGTATCGGGGCAGGCTGCTGCTGGCGGCGCTGCTCATTTCGGTTTCCACATTGTGCGATCTGCTGCTGCCGACGCTGATGTCCGACATTCTCAACCGGGGCATTCAGGCGGGCGACTTCAGCTACGTGCTGCGCTGCTGCGGCGAGATGCTGGCCGTCGCCGCGATCAGCCTGAGCTGCATTCTCGGCGGCATGAAGCTGAGCGCCGAGGTGGTCGCGGGCTTCTGCGCCGACCTGCGGTTCGACATTTTCCGCAAGGTCAACACGCTTTCGTTCGAGGAGTTCGGTTCCCTCGGCACGGCGGCGCTTGTCACCCGCGCGACGCATGACGTGGAAACGCTCTCGTGGGTCGCCTCCATGCTCTGCGGCACGGTTGCGACCATTCCGATGCTGTTCATCGGCGGCACGGTGCTGGCCATGCGCAAGGATGTGGTGCTGTCGCTGATTTTAATGGCCTTCATCCCGTTCATCATTTGCGTCGTGGTGCTGATCGGCCGGCGTGTGCTGCCGCTCTGGGAAAAGTCCGACGAGTACATCGACCGCCAGAACGCGATCATGCGCGAGCGGCTGCGCGGCATCCGCGTCATCCGCGCGTTCAATTCCGAGCCGCATGAGCATGGCCGCATCGCTCACGCGACGGAGGTCATGGCGGAAAACATCATCCGCGGCAACGTTTCGATGGGTCTGTTAACGCCGGTTTCGCTGCTGGTGCTGAATCTTTCAACGCTGCTGATCGTCTATTTCGGCGGCTGGCGGATGGTCCACGGGGCCAGCGCCGTCAGCGCGGGCGACATTTTTGCGATCATTCAGTATCTCACCATGGTCATGAACGGCGTGATGATGGCCTCGTTTGCGCTGGTGATGTACCCGCACGCGCAGGTCGCGGCCAAGCGCATCGACCAGGTCATGTGCGCCGACGGCATGGGCGACCCAATGAAGGGCGACGACCACCTGCCGCAGGGCGATATTTCCTTCCGCGACGTCAGCTTTTCCTACGGCGGCACGGAAAACGCCATTGACCACGTTTCGCTGGACATCCACAAGGGCCAGACCGTCGCGCTCATCGGCGGCACGGGCAGCGGCAAAAGTACGCTGATTTCTTTGCTGCTCGGCTTCCGCCTGCCGACCGGGGGCGAGGTGCTGCTCGACGGCATTTCCACCCGCGACCTGAGCAAGCACGCCCTGCGCCGGAGCATCAGCACGGTGCTGCAAGGCTCCGCCGTCTATTCCGGCACCATCGGCGAGAACATCCGCATCGGCAGCACCGATGCAACGGAGGAGCAGATCGCCGAGGCCGCGCGGATTGCGCAGCTTTCGGACTTCATCGAGTCCGTGGACGGCGGGATGGGCTACGAGATCAAGCAGGCCGGCAAGAACCTCTCCGGCGGGCAGAAGCAGCGCCTGTGCATCGCCCGCGCGATTGTAAAGGATGTGCCGATCTACGTCTTTGACGACAGCTTCTCCGCGCTGGACTTCCTGACGGAGAAGAATCTGCGCACTGCGCTCAATGAGAAAATTCGCGGCCGGACGCAGATCATCGTGACCCAGCGCATCACCTCGGCCATGAGCGCGGACTGCATCTTCGTCATGGACAAGGGCGCGCTGATCGACCACGGCACGCACACCGAGCTGCTCGGCCGCTGCCGCATTTATCAGGAAATCTACGCCTCTCAGACGGGAGGTGGCGCAAAATGAAAAACACCGAAAAGAAGAAAAAAGACCGTATCATTCCCCGCCTGCTGCGGGAGGCGCGGCCGATTTGGAAATGGCTGGCGCTGGCGTGCGTGCTTTGCGCGGCCATGATTCTCTGCGCTATCGTCGGGCCGAAGCTGCTCGGCGATCTGATCGACCGGTTATACGACTACTGGAACGGAACGTTCACGGGCGACCTGCTGTCTGCGCTGCTGCCGCCCATCGGGATTCTGGCGGCGGTCTATGCGGCCTACAGCCTCATCAGCTACCTGAAAATGCTGCTGCTGAACAAGGTCGTCAGCCGCTATTTTACCTGCAACCTCCGCATCCGCATCTCCGACAAGATTCGCCGCCTGCCCGTGCGCTATGTCGACCAGACGCCCGTCGGCGACATCCTCTCGCGTATGACCGACGACGTGTCCACCATGGGCAACTACATCCACCAGATCGTCGATACGCTCATGACCGGCTTTTTGATGATCGTCGCCATCGCGGTGATGATGCTCTGCGAGGACTGGCGGCTGGCGCTGATCGTGCTGGCGCTGACGCCCGCGTCGATCGCGCTGTCGTCCTTCCTGTCGTCCAAGAGTGAGGGACATTTCTACAATATGTTCACCGAGGGCGGCAACCTCAACGCGCTCGTCGAGGAATCGTTTACGAACTTTGCCACGACGAAGGCGTATAATCTGGAGCGCTATACCGAGGAAAAGCACAAGGTCATCAACGACCGCCGCCGCAAGACCGAGGCGAATGCGAACTTTATCTCCTCCATCGTCCTGCCGATCATCACGTTCTCCAACGCGCTGGCTTACATTGCCATCTGCCTCGTCGGCGGCTGGCTGCTGCTGAGCGGGCGGGTGACGTCGGTCGGCGTTGTGGTGACAATTCTGCTGTATGCCAAGCAGTTTTCTTCTCCGCTGGAGCAGATCGCAAACGCCTTTGGCAGCCTGCCCCACGCGAAGGCCGCCGCCCGCCGCGTGTTCAAGATCCTCGACATGGCCGAGGAGGAGGACCCCGCCGCGCCGCTGCCCCATGTGGCGGAGGGCCGCGTCCGCTTTGCACACGTGGACTTTTCCTACGATCCGGAGGCTCCGCTGATTGAGGATTTGAACATCGATGTCAAGCCCGGCCAGAACGTCGCCATCGTCGGCCCCACCGGCGCGGGCAAGACGACGATCGTGAACCTGCTGATGCGGTTTTACGACGTCAATCGCGGCAAAATTTTTCTCGATAAGACGGACTGTGCCACGGTTTCCCGCGAATCCGTGCGCGATCAGTTCGGCATGGTGCTGCAGGACACGTGGCTCTTCCGCGGGACGATTGCGGAAAACGTCGCCTTCGGCAAGCCCGGCGCAACGCGTGAGGAGATCATCGCCGCCTGCGACCGCGCCTACTGCGACCACTTTATCCGCACGCTGCCCGACGGCTATGACACCGTCGTCGGCGACGACCTGACGAACCTCTCCGGCGGGCAGAAGCAGCTGCTGACTATCGCCCGCGCGATGCTGGCCGACCGGCGGCTGCTCATTCTGGACGAAGCAACGTCAAATGTCGATACTCGCACGGAGATCCTGCTGCAAAAGGCGATGGACAACCTCATGAAGGGCCGCACGTGCTTCGTGATTGCTCACCGCTTGTCCACGATCGTCGATTCCGACCTCATTCTGGTGCTGGATCACGGCCACATCGTCGAGCAGGGCACCCATCGCGAGCTGCTGGCAAAGCAGGGCTTCTACCATAAAATCTACACCAGCCAGTATGCGATCTGACGGAGGGAAGAATGGAAACAATCAGCGTCAACGGCGCAGACTGGGCCGTCGAGCGCCTGCTCGGCAAGGGCAAGGGCGGCTATTCGTACCTTGCCCGCCGCGAGGGGCGGGCCGCCGTCGTCAAGCAGATTCACCACGAGCCGTGCAGCTATTATCAGTTCGGCGATAAGCTGGCCGCCGAGCTGCGGGACTACGAACGCCTCCGGCAGGTCGGCATTCCCATGCCCGCGCTGCTGGAGGTCGACCGCGCCGCTGAGCGGCTGGTCAAGGAGTATATTGCAGGCCCGACGGTTTTCGAGCTGGTGCGCGACGGGCAGATGCGGCCGGAGTATCTGGCACAGGTCGAGGCCATGTGCGCGCTGCTCTATCCGGCGGGGCTGAACATCGACTATTACCCGACGAATTTCATCCCGCAGCAGGGCCGCCTGTTCTACGTCGACTACGAATGCAATCCCTACGCGGAGCAGTGGGATTTTGACCACTGGGGCCGCCAGTACTGGGCCAGAACACCGGCCTTTTTGAAAGCCCTCGAGGGATAAAGCAACCGCTCCCCGCCAAGAACGACGGGGAGCGGTTCAGACTGTCGAAGAAGTCCGATTTTGTCATTGCGAGGCCGCTTTGCGGCCGTGGCAATCTCGCGGAATTGTTTTGATATTTCGATAGATTAGGGCGAATACGGAACTTCCTGCACGATGAGCGCCCCTACGCGGGGGAATGTTGCTTGTCGCGTTAAGAATAGCTTTATTCTGAAAGCCGCTGGTGGAGGGCGTTTGAGAGGCGGGCGAAGGTGGGGATGTCCAGCGTTTCGCCGCGGACGGTGGGGTCAATGCTGCAGTCCGTCAGCAGCTGCGCCAGCTCGGCGCGGCTGAGCGTACCGAAGGCGGCGGACAGGCCGTTGAGCAGGGTCTTGCGCCGCATGGCAAAGGCGGCGCGGACGGTGCGGAAGAACATGGCCTCGTCTTCGATCTCTGCGGGCGGCTCGTGCGTTTGCAGCCGGATGACGGCGCTCGTGACCTTCGGCTGGGGGATAAAGCAGCTCGGCGGCACGTCAAACAGCAGCTCCGGCGCGGCGTAGTACTGGCACAGAATGCTGAAGGCGGAGTAATCCGCCGTACCGGCGCGGGCGCAGATGCGCTGCGCGACCTCCTTCTGCACCATAACGGTGACCGCCTCGAAGCAGCGGCTTTCCAGCAGCTTCGTCAGAATCGGAGAGGTAATATAATAAGGCAGATTTGCGCAGGCCAGCGGCCGCAGACCGGCGAATTTTTCGGCGACGAGTGCCGGAAGGTCGGCCTTGAGCGCATCGAGATAGAGAATTTCGAGATGTTCAAAGCCGCCGACTGTCTCGGCCAGCACGGGCGCGAGGGTGGTGTCGACCTCGAGCGCGACGACCTTACCGGCGCGGAGGCACAGCTCCTGCGTCAGCGGCCCAAAGCCCGGCCCGATCTCCAGCACGCCGCAGCGTGCGTCCACGCCGCTCTCGGCGGCAATGCGCTCGGGCACCCACCGCTGCGTCAGAAAATTCTGCCCCTTGGATTTGGAAAAATGGAATCCGTATTTTGCCAGCAGCGCCTTGATCTGCTGCAGATTGCAGACATCTATCATAACAACAGCCCCTTTTCCGCCATTTTAGCAGAAAAGGGGCCGTTTTGCAAGCGCCTTGGCTTATTTCAGGATGTAGACGGTGCAGGTACGGACGCCGAAGTCCCAGCACTCGGCAAAGGTGTCGAAATACAGGTCGATGCGATTGCCGATGATGTTGCCGCCGGTGTCCTCCGCGACGCAGTAGCCGTAGACATACTGGCCGTCGTCGGAAACGACGTACATTTTCGTGCCGATGGGGATGACCTTCGGGTCGACGGCGATTGCGCCGACGCGGGCGACGGTACCGCTGTAGGTATAGCCGGTGTAGCCCTCGCAGGAGTAGGCCGTTGCAGTTACAGTCAGGGTTTTGGTGTAGGTGTACGAGGTACCGGTGGAGGTGGTGATGGTATTTTCGGTGATCTCCTCGGTGGAAACGGCGGGCTTCTGAACGGGAGGCTCCGCCTTGTCCTGTGCGGGGACGGTCTGCTGCGGGATGCGCGTCTCCGGCTCGTCGGGCTGCTCGCGCAGGGTGCGGTCGGAGCTGCGAATGATCAGACGGGTCACCGCAGCGGTGACGGTCTGCGTGTCGACGGTCTCGCGGGAGACCTCCGTGCCGTTTTCGTAGACGACCTTCTCCGTGTGGTGGATAATGCCGTTTACGCCGTCAACGAGCACCAGCTCGGTGTCCGGCTCCAGCTCGGGGTCCTCAAAATAGTTCGTCTCATAGGGGACGATTTCGTCATACTCCTCGGTCACGGTTTCGCGGTTGACGATCTCCAGCACCATGCCGTCGTGGGTGGGGCTGTCGGCCTCGCAGGACAGAACGTCGCCCTCGCGCAGTTCAATGCCCGCGCGCTGCAGCAGCGCGCCGACGGTTTCGCCGTAGGTGCCGATGACGCTCTCCTCTCCGCGGTAAACGACGGTCACCATCTGCATCCTCTGAATGTCGATGCGGCTCACGCCGTCGCCGTAGGTTGTAGTATAGGTATCCTCCTCGCTCAGCTCAATACCTACCTCGTCGAGTACAACGTCGGGATCGTCGCTGTAGGACTTGTGAACGGTTACGAAATCACCGTCGGTGATGACGTAGCTGTTCTGCGCAAAAACGGTCAGCGTCATAATGGCGGCCAGCGCGGCAATGATGGTCAGAATTGCAAGAATTCGGTGCGGCAGCCGGACGATGAGGCGTCTGCGTTTTGGTCTGTGCATCAGAGTATTCCTCCTTTCTGTTGGGGTCGGTTTCAAGGCCGAAACCATTGTTACTTTATTGTAACTGCGAGACAATTATAACATTTTTTTCGGATTTGTCAAGCTTTTTCGTATTTTTACTGTTTTTTACAAACTTTTTACTCCGTTATGTAAACGGCGTTTTATTCTATATGCACGGATTTGCCAGCAAAAACAGCACAACATCTTGTGAAATAATTACAAAATAGTTAACATAATTTCCATAATCAGAAACCATTTGACAACCGCATAAAAACGTGCTATAGTAGGGCAACAAAGAGGCTTTGACGGAGACGAGGGCGAAGCTGTTCGGGCAGAGAGGGAATCGTTTTTGCTGCAAGATTCCTGCGAACGGGCCGCCTTTCCACCACTCCCGAGCCGCTCCGCTGAGGGCTTGCCGTCAGGCGGAGACGGGTGCGCCCGTTATCGCGCAAACGAGCGGCAGTGTCCGGATTGGCGGCGCTGCAAGCAGGGTGGAACCGTGGGATTTTTTCTCACCCCTGAATTTTTCAGGGGTGATTTTTTGTTGCCCCTAAGAACTTAAGGAGGGAAACATCATGTCCGAAGAAAATCTGTACACCTTTGAAAACGAAGCCTACCGCAAGACCTATTGGCACACCTGCTCCCATGTGATGGCGCAGGCGGTCAAGCGTCTGTACCCGCAGGTCAAGCTCGCCATCGGCCCGTCGATCGACAACGGCTGGTACTACGACTTTGACTCCGACTTCTCCTTTACGCAGGAGCATCTGGATGCCATCGAGGCCGAGATGAAGAAGATCTGCAAGGAAAAGCTGCCCCTCGTCCGTTCGGAGAAGCCCCGTGCCGAGGCCATCGCCTATATGGAGGAAAAGGACGAGCCGTACAAGGTCGAGCTGATCAACGATCTGCCGGAGGACGCGGTCATTTCGTTCTATACGCAGGGCGAATTTACCGATCTGTGCGCCGGTCCGCATCTGGATTCCACCGGCCGCATCAAGGCAAACGCCTTCAAGCTGACGCAGTGCTGCGGCGCTTACTGGCGCGGCGACTCCAAGCGCAAGATGCTGCAAAGAATCTACGGTGTCGCCTTCCAGAAAAAGGACGAGCTGGACGAATATCTGCAAGCGCAGGAGGAAGCCCGCAAGCGCGACCACAACAAGCTCGGCCGCGAGCTGGAATTCTTCACCACCGTCGATGTCATCGGCCAGGGCCTGCCGATTCTGCTGCCGAAGGGCGCACGCGTCGTGCAGCTGCTGCAGCGCTGGGTTGAGGATGTCGAGCAGAAGAAGGGCTATCTGCTGACCAAGACCCCGCTCATGGCCAAGCGTGAGCTGTATAAAATTTCCGGACACTGGGATCACTATCTGGACGGAATGTTTGTCCTCGGCGATCCGCACGATGAAACGAAGGAATGCTTCGCCCTGCGCCCGATGACCTGCCCGTTCCAGTATCAGGTCTATCTCAACCGCCAGCGCTCCTACCGCGACCTGCCGATGCGGCTGGGCGAAACGTCCACGCTGTTCCGCAACGAGGATTCCGGCGAAATGCACGGTCTCATCCGCGTTCGCCAGTTCACCATCTCCGAGGGCCATCTGGTCCTCCGTCCCGACCAGCTTGAGGAAGAATTCAAGGGCTGCCTTGAGCTTGCCAAGTATATGCTCGGCACGGTCGGTATGCTCGACAAATGCACCTTCCGCTTCTCGCAGTGGGATCCGGCCAACCCCAACAACAAATATGAGGGTACGGCGGAGCAGTGGAACCATGCGCAGAGCGTCATGGAGCGCATTCTGAACGACCTCGATGTCAACTACTCCATCGGCATCGACGAGGCAGCCTTCTACGGTCCGAAGCTGGACATTCAGTATAAGAACGTCTACGGCAAGGAGGACACCCTCGTTACCATTCAGATCGATATGCTGCTGGCCGAGCGCTTCGGTATGTACTATATCGACGA
>CAKUNB010000032.1 GCA_934668285.1 uncultured Oscillospiraceae bacterium
ATCTGCGCCAGACGGCTCCATTCGCTCTCGTTCGAGCCCATGATCGAGGCGACGACCACGTGGTCGGGATAGGCCTATTTGAGCTTATACAGCTGCTCAAAATTATACTCGGTCGGCTTGTCGGAAATCTGGTCTAGATTCTTCAGGCCGATCCACGGTTGCCCCTCTCGGGTCGCCGTCGCAAAGCGCGGAGAGCACTCGTCGGAAACAACCAGGCCGATCGTCTTGCTGACGGCGCCGCCCCAGCCCAGCTCAAAGCTCTTGGCAATCATCTCATAGTCGCCGCCCACCGGCGAGGAGGAAAGGAAAAACGGATTTTCACAGTGAACGCCCAAAAAATTGATGGAAAGATCCTTCTTGACCGCCATTTTACTCACCTGTCCTTTCTGTCAGATCGGCAATGATCTGCTGTGCGGCGCGTTTCCCCGCCGCGACGGCCTCCACAACCGTTTTGCCGCCGTTGACAATATCGCCCGCAGCATACACGCCGGCAAGGCTCGTTCTTCCGTCCGCGGCGCAAAGCAGCCCCTTCTCGTTCGCCGCGAGGGCGGCAACTCCCGCCTCGCCGTGCGTCTGGCCGACCGCAAACACAACGGTATCGCAGGCAACACAGGCCTCGCTCTCTCCGTCGCGGCCGCAGAAACGGATGCGCTCGACGCGTCCGTCTCCCTCAATCGCCACCGGCGCCATATCGGTTGTGATGCCGACGCCGAGGCTCGTAACATAGGCAATCTCCGCCGCATCCGCCGGGGCCTCCTTCAGCGAGCGCCGGTACCAGATCGCCGTCTTTTCCGCGCCCAGCAGCTGCGCGGTCGAAGCGCAGTCCATGGCGACGTCGCCGCCGCCGATGACGACCACGCGCCGCCCCGGATAAAATGTGCCGCCGGAGGAGCGTGCCTTCGACAGGAAATCCACGCCGCCGTACACGCCGTCGAGCACAATGCCCGGCAGCTGCGGCAGCTTTGCGCAGGAAAGGCCGATGCCGACGAAAATCGCATCGTAATCCTTCCGCAGCTGCTCGAATGAAATGTCTCTGCCGACCGCCGTGCCGCACATGATAGTCACGCCAAGCTCGGTAATCTTCGAAATATCGTAGTCCACGACCTCCTGCGGCAGCCGCACCGGCGTAATGCCGTAGGTCAGCCAGCCGCCAGCTTTTTCGCGGGCTTCGTAGATCGTAACCGCATACCCGCTGCGCGCAAGCTCTGCGGCAGCGGCCAGGCTTGCGGGGCCGGCGCCGATGCAGGCAACCTTCTTTCCGGTTTCGGCGCCGCGCCGGAGGGTCTTCATACCGTACAGCTTCTCCTGCTCAATGGCAAAGCGCTGCAGCCGTCCGATCTCAATCGGGCGGTCGATTCCGCAGCGGGAGCACGCCTGCTCGCAGAGGCGATCATACGGGCAGACTGCCGCGCAGATGCCTCCGAGTACGTTGTTTTCGCGGATAGTCTCCGCGGCACCCTTGACATTGCGGAAGCGAATGGAGCGAACGAATTTGGCAGGGTCAGTTCCGGCGGGGCAGCCCTTGCTGCACGGGGCGTCGTGGCACAGCAGACAGCGGGCGGCCTCCTCCATCGCCGTGCGCGGGGTGAAGCCAGCCTGACTTCGGCTCAGATAATCCTTGCAGGTACTCAAAACGGATACTCCTTTCTTTTTCAGACCGTTCGGTCAAAGCGAACCAGATGGTCAATGTTCGACATGGTACAGCTGGGGTAGGAATCGGCAATGCGCATCAGGAAATTCAGCTTATCAATCCGCTCTCCGGAGCGCGGGCAGCCATTTTTGATAAACGGCACCTGCAGACCGACGGCAAGATCCATGACCACATCCCCAATCACGCCGCCGCTGCGGCCGGACGGAATGGCAATTAAGCCCTTCTGTCTTGCCAGCTCGTAGGCCTGCAGCGCCTCGGTAATCGTTCCAACCTGATTGGGCTTGAGAATAAAGCCGTCAATGGAATTCATGCCGATGGCGCGTTCGAGCCGCGCTTTGTTCGTCGCGGTAAAATCGTCGGCAATGATCAGCGTACGGGGCAGGCCGGCGTGCGCTTTGCGGAAGCCCTCCCAGTCATTTTCATCCAGCAGATCCTCGATAAATACAAACGGATACCGCTCGGTCAGCTCCCGCGCGTGTTCAATCAGCGCCTCGGCGGACACCTCGCGTCCGTTGTAATAATACAGCTGCGTATCGCGGTTGTAGGTTTCGCTCGAAGCGCAGTCCAGGGCGAATGCGCATTTCTCGGTATAGCCGCAGCGGTCGATCGCCTCCTGCATCAGCTTCAGGCATTCCTCGGGATCCGCCGAGGGCGCGCACCAGCCGTATGAGCCGCCGACCCGCGGCTCTTCGTGCGTGTACCGCCGGATCACGGGACCGAGCGTCTGGAACACCTTCACGGCGATTTCCACTGCCTCGAAGATGCTGTCCGCGCGGTAGGGCATCACGATGAATTCGTTGAAGCCCTGCCGGATTCCGGCATTGCTGCCGCCGTTGATCACATTGAAGGAGGGAATCGGCACATGGGGCAGCTTCCCCCTTGCAATATAGTCAAACAGCGGAACGTGATGGTGCGCCGCCGCAGCGCGGAAGCAGGCAATGGAGGTGCTGTAGATTGCGTTGCCGCCGAGGCGGTGCTTGTCCTCAGTGCCGTCAAGCTCGATCATCACGGCATCAAGCCCTGCCTGATCCTCAACCGCTCTGCCGATCAGAGCGGGCGCGATGACCTCATTCACATTTGCAACGGCCTTGTGAACGCTCAGGCCGTTATATTCCCGCGGGTCGCCGTCGCGCAGAACGAAGGATTCATACATTCCGACGGAGCTGCCGGTCGGTGCGCTGCCGCAGCCGACTGCGCCGTCCTGCGTGACAACCTCCACCTCGACCAGCGGACGGCATTTGCAGTCGATCAGCTGTCTTGCATGGACGGATTTGATTTTACTTCCCATAGCTGTCTCCTTCCGCATTATAACGACGGGATATAAAGAACGTTGAAATCGCAGAGATTGGTGCCGGTATTTCCGGTATAGACCGTGTCGCCCAGCGCGTCGAGCGCCTCGAAGCAGGCGTGCCCACGCAGCGCGTCATGTAGGCTGATGTTTCCGGCATTGGCAGCGGCAAGCGTCTTCGAATCCGTGATGCCGCCTGCAACGACGGTCGTGCCGTCCGTCCCCTCGGAGTCGATGGAGAGCATGCAGCAGCCGGGGGTCTTTGCCGCCGCAAGGGCAAAGCCAGCCGTCAGCTCCTGACCGGGGCCGCCGTGGCCGCAGATTTCGCGGTTGTCCAGAATCTTTGTCGTCGTCTCTCCCGAGGCAAGAAGCACGCACGGCGCGGAAAACGGATTGCCGTACTGCTGAATCTCCCGCGCAATCGAGGCAAAAAGTGTTCCCGCATCGCGGCTCTCGCCCTCCAAAAAAGAGGACAGAATGTACGCGCGCAGCCCCATTTTCTCGGCAATTTCCTTTGCGTAGCGGCAGGAGTCCGGCAGGGTGTTCAGCAGAAAATAGGTGTTGTTCGGGAAGCTTTTCGGCGTTTCTCCCTCCGGCCCGACGTTCATCAGATAGTCGACAACGTTTTTCGGCAGGCGCTCGGCGACATCGTAGTCGCGGATGACTCTGCGCGCATCGTCCAGCGTCGTCTGGTCCGGCCCCATGGGCGTCCCCTTATAATTCAGATAAGGCTTGGAAATATCGCCTGTGGCGGGCGTGCCGACACCGTCGCTGATGCCGAAGCCGATCAGCTCAGCCCCGCGCGCGGCAATTCTTTTGGCAAGCATGCCGCCGTTCATCTGGGAAATATGGCGGCGGATCGCATTGATCTCATAAATCGACGCACCGGATTTGAGCAAAACGTCGGTCGTCGTAATCTCATCCTGCAGCGAAATGCCGTCGATCGGGCAGCTCATCAGCGCCGAGCTGCCGCCGCTGATAACGACAAGGAACAAGTCCTCCGGCGTTGCGGTATCGACCAGCTTCAGAATTTCCCGACAGGCCAGCAGTCCGGTTTCATTCGGCAGCGGATGCCCGCCGACGTAGACCTCGGTGTGCGCAAAGCGGTCGGTCAGCTCGGCAATCTTCACGATTGCAATGCCGCGCGTCAGATGGTCGCCGAGGATTTCGTCAAGCGCCATCGCCATATGATTGCAGGCCTTTCCTGCGCCGAGCAGATACACATTGCGCTTTTTCGACAGATCCCAGCGGCGCTCGCCAATGCAAAGCACATCGCCCTCCATATGTACGATGCTGCGGATTCTCTCCCGCGCATCCAGGCGGCGCAGCGTCTGCTCCGTGATATCCAGAACAATTTTCCGGCTCTGACGGTCGCCGTGTGAAAGCAGCACCTCGTAATTCTTGATTTTGTTGTCCATGTTTTTCTGTCCCCTCCGAATGCGCTGCACCGCGCGCCGCAGTATATCGCCTGTAATTTTCGTCGATATTGCTACGATAGCATTCGGCTGAGAGGGCGGTCAATATTTTCGTATCATTCAAGAAACGTGGTCATGATTTTGGACAATATTTTAATATTTTTTCTTCATTCCTGTGCCGAGCTCTTTGCCAATTCCGCCTCGTCTGCGCGCCGCTTGCGGTACTCCTTCGGTGTGCAGCCAAGCTCGGCCTTGAAGCAGACGGTGTAATAGCTGCTGCTCTCAAAACCGACAGAATGCGCGACCTCCGAAATGCTCATCGCGGAACAGGCCAGCATTTTCACGCTCTGGCTGATGCGGGTCTTGCAGAGATAGGCAATCGGTGTTGTTCCGGTCACACGCTTAAAAACGCGGCAGCACTCGCCGCGGCTGACATAGCATGCCTCGGCAATATCAGCGAGGGTGATCTGATCCATATAATTCTGCTGGATATACTTTTGCAGCGTCTTGACGCGCTGGCTGTCGGTAAAGGTATTCTTCGCGTGTTTTTCAACACATTCTCGGTTATTTACAACAATTTGCTGCCAGATATGGCTGACCAGATTGCGCATTTCGATCTCGCAACCATAGTTTTGCTGCCGATTGACCTCTGCGAGCCGCTGCAGGGTGCGGCAGATTTCCTTATGCCACGGTGCTTGCTTGAGCGCAAACGCCTGAAGCTCCGGATTTGACAGCACCGGATCCACGTAGGCCTTGCGGATAATGCTGTTGAGTGAACCATGCAGGAAGTCTGGCCGGAAGTTGACGCAGATATAGACATTATTGCCGCCGCTGCCTGGGATCGGCGCATGGAGAATTCCGCTGTTGATAAAGAACCCCTCTCCCTCGTGCACCAGCGTTTCGCCGAGCGGCGTGCGGAAAACGGTCGCACCCTGCGTGACCAGGCAGATTTGTACTTCATAGTGCCAATGCTCAATCGTCGCGCATTGCTCATCGTTGACCAGCTGCTCATCCATGGAGATTGGAAAATCGTCCGTGCCGTGCTCGGTCAGCTCCTGTAAGCTTTCATCAATAATGATCGGTCTGTATTTCATCGTTCTGTCTCCTTAAAATCTCCGGCAATTTTGTCATGCCCGCAGCAGGCTTCGTTGGGCTAATATTTTAATAAACTCCGGCAAGATTTGTATTGTAATCCAGTATAGCGCCAGCTATGATTGTTGTAAAGTGTTTTTTACACGGATAAATATGGAAGACGAAAGAGGTTTTGATCGGTATGGACACACGAATTGATTTTTTATATCTCTCCGAGCAGGATACAATAGACGCAGGTGTCAACGACGCGCAGCAGAGCGTCGCTGTCTGCCGCGAGGTTTTCAAGCTGCTCGCTGCGGGCGACTATCTGATGGGCGGCAGCTCCCATAACAGCCACGGCATGGGCCTGATTTTCCCGAAGGAAAGTCCCTTCCCCAACATGCCGCTGGCCGGTCCGGACCGCCGTTTTTTTGCAATGCCGGCATATCTGGGCGGAAAATTTGACGTTTGCGGCAACAAGTGGTACGGCTCCAACGCGGCCAACACCGCCAAGGGGCTGCCCCGCTCTATTCTGACGATGATCCTCAACGACAAAGACACCGGCGCACCCCTTTGCCTGATGTCGGCAAACCTGCTCAGCGCAGCGCGTACCGGCGGCGTCCCCGGCGTCGCGGCAAGGGAGCTGGCACGGAAGGATTCCAGAACCGCCGCCGTCATCGGCTGCGGCCCCATCAACCGTTCCTGTATCCGTCACATCCTGTCGCAAATGCCCGGTATCGAGCAGATTTTCTGCTTTGATCTGTTTATGGACAAGGCGGAGGCGACTGCCCGTTGGCTCACAGAGACATTTTCTCTCCGCGCCGAAGCAACCGACAATCTGGAGCATGCGGTTCACAGCGCCGATGTCATCAGCGTCGCAGCCTCACGCCTCAAGCCGCTGTACATCGACAGCAAGTGGCTCCGCAAGGGCACAACCATCCTGCTGACCGGCCCCGCCTCCGGCGACGAACAGTTCTGGACCGGCAGCAAAATCGTCCTCGACCACATTGGTCTGCATCACACCTACGTCTCCGAAGCGATTGAATCGGGCGATAAGGAAACCTACTACTCCGGTGTGATCGGCGGCCCGATTTACCGTCTGATCGACAGCAAGAAGCTCCCTCCGCTGGATGACTTCACTTCGATCGGCCAGATTCTCAACGGGCAGAAATCCGGCAGAACCAATGACGACGACATCTACATCTTCGTCGCCTGCGGCATGGGCGTGTTTGACGTGGGTCTCGGATATCAGGTCTATCAGAACGCAAAGGAGCGCGGCATCGGCCAGACACTGCTGCTCTGGGACAAGCCCGCGCTTTAATTAGGAGGTCGATCAGAATGGAAAAGCTGCTGGACAGAGCCCGTCAGCTGCAGGCGCAGCTGCACGACGATCTGCTCTCCCTTGCACGGCGTGTAATTCAATGTCCGTCGCTGAGCGGGCAGGAGGAGGCCGTATCGGAAATTTTTCTTCAGGAAATGAAGCGGCTGCAATACGACGAGGTCTTTCGTGACGATTGGGGCAATGTCATCGGCATCGTCCACGGAACCAAGCCCGGCCCCACCATCATGTATAACGGCCACATGGACCACGTCGATATCGGCAGTCTTTCTGAATGGGGCGGCTACGACCCCTACGGCGGCGCAATCGACGAGGACGAAATGCAGGCGGAGTTCGGCGATGTGCTCGAGAAAACCCCCGTTATCCACGGACGTGCCGCAGCCGATACCAAATGCGGCATCGCCTGCCAGATCTACAGCGGCGGGATTCTGGCCGCCCTCAAGCGCGAGGGCTACGAGTTTTCCGGCAGCTATATGGTCAGCGCCGTCGTAATGGAGGAGCCTGCTGAGCAGATCGGTATGATCGGCCTTGTAGAGCAGACGCTGCCGCAGCGCGGAATTCCGCTGGACGGCGTGGTTTCCTGCGAGGCCACCGGCCTGAAGCTCTATCTCGGGCACCGCGGACGCGTTGAGCTGTTGGTCGAGGTTGCCGGCGTTACCTCCCATGGCAGCGCCCCCTGGCTCGGCGTGAACGCCGTCGTCAAGGCCACCCGCCTGATTGAGGCGGTCGAGGCCTACTATGCGGAGCACTACCGGCAGGATCCCTATCTCGGCCGGTCGAGCATCGCCCTGACCGTTATCAGCTGCAAGCCCGGCGCCATGTGCATCGTCCCGGACCGCTGCCTGATCACCTATGACCGTCGGCTGATTCCCGGTGAAACGCCGGAACAGGCCGTTGCGGAGCTGCAGGCCATCATCGACAGGCTGCACGCAGAGGACCCCGCGTTCCGCGCCGAGGTAAAGATCGCCGCCGTCCCGCGCACGACCTATACCGGAAAAACCGTCACCATTCCGAACATCAAGGAAGGCTGGCGCATTGCGCAGGAGCATCCCTTTGTCCGCGCCGCTGCCGCCGGTCTGCGCGCCGCCGGTGAGCCGGTGCGCTACGGCTACTGGGATTTCGGCACAGATCTGGCCATGATCTGCGGCCGGCACGGGATTGCCGCCATCGGCTACTCCCCGATGCAGGAATACTATTGCCACCGCCCCGTCGACAAATGCCGCATCGACTTTATGGACCGCGCGGTGATCGGCAACCTTTCCATTTTCAACGAGCTGACCAAGCTGGAGCCTGACGCGTTTTCTCTCAACGCAGAATAAAACCGAGGAGGATTCCATGTTTCCGAATTTTGATCTGAATTCGCTGAGCCGTCTGCGCAGGACCGTGACGCGCGTGTTTACCGCCGAAAATCCCGAGGGGAAGCCCGGCTGCGGCGGCAGCGCAGAGGACGGCTACTCCAAATCCCGTGGCGAGCACCTCGGCGTGGGCTGGAAATACGCCCCCTGCGTGCAGATTTCCCCCGGCCGACGGCAGGTGCTGATGGACATTGACGGTCCCGGCACCGTGAAGAGCATGTGGTTTGCCGACGGCGCCTCGCGCCAGATTCTGCTGCGCGTGTACTATGACGGCCAGGACGTGCCGTCCGTCGTCTGTCCGCTGACGGAGTTCTTTGCCTACAGCTGGCGCAAAAATGCCTCGAATTATTACGAAGGGCCGTTTTTTCAGCTTTCCTCCCTTCCGGTCGCCGTAAATCCGAACCGCGGCTACAACTGCTTCTGGCCCATGCCCTTCCGCAGGCATTGCCGCATCGAGATCGAAAACCGGAGCAGCGCAGACTATGCCTGCTTCTACCGGATCAGCTGTGCCATGGGCGACATTCCGGACGACGCTGCCTATTTCCACGCGCAGTTCCGCCGGCAGAAAAAGGTCCCCGCAGGGCAGACCTATTGCATTCTCGACGGTGTGCAGGGCAGGGGGCACTATGTCGGTACGGCAATGTTTGTCGAGCCTTCGGATCAGCCATACTGGTGGGGCGAGGGCGAGATAAAAATCTGGGTGGATGAAAACGGCCCCTTCCCGACCATCTGCGGGACGGGAACGGAGGACTATTTCGGCGGTGCCTTCGACTGGACGGTGGAGGGCTGCCAGAAAACGTACTCCACCGCCTTTATGGGCATGCATCAGCTCATTGCCGACGGCGCACACCGCCGTTATTCCATGTACCGCTGGCATATCGCCGACCCGATCTGCTTCCAGTCCTCAATACGGGCGGAAATTCAGGATCTGGGCTGGGAAATCGAATGGCAGCGCTATCTGCAGCGCAGCGACGATTTTGCAAGCGTCGCCTACTGGTATCAAACGCTCCCGACGGCCCCCTTCCCCGCCGTTCCGGAGAATGAAGCCTGGTGCTTCGAATAACCCGCCGCTGTTCCCCAGCAGCCGACCGGTTCCTGAAAGGAGTAGCTTATGAATCCGCAATGGAAGAAAGACTATGAACATTTTTGCGCAAGTGTGAACCATCAGCTTCCCGTTTTGATTGATCGAATGGATTCCGACGCACTCGCGCAGGCCGCCAGGCTGATCTCCGACGCCAAACGCAGCGGACACCGTCTGCACATTTCAGGCATCGGTAAGCCCGCGCATCTCGCCGGATATTTCGCCTCCCTGTTTTCCTCCACCGGTACACCGGCATACTTTCTGCACGGCACCGAGGCGGTGCACGGCTCGTGTGGCCAGCTGGTGCCGGGCGATATCGTAATTTTCATCTCTAACAGCGGCGAAACGGCAGAAATGCGTGCAACAGTATCCGCTGTAAAGGCCAATGGCTGCCATGTAATCGGCGTTTCCGGCAATCCCGACTCATGGCTTGCACGGCAGAGCGACCTGCACCTGACCGCTCCACTGGAGGAGGAGGGCGGTCCGCTGAACCGTGCGCCCAGGATGTCGATTCTCTCGGAGCTTCTTGTCCTGCAGGCGCTCAGCGTAATGCTGCAGTCGGATGCGGGTGTCACGCCGCAGCAGTATGTCCGCTGGCACCCGGGCGGAACGCTCGGGCAGCTTCGCGCGGGAGAATAATCTCTCGTAAAAGAAAAAACGGCAGGAGCAGACCCGTGAGGGCTGCTCCTGCTGTTTTTGTTTGAGTTACCTGCCCTTCTCCGCGCGATCAAGCGCGGCGAAGGTGTCCAGTGCCAGGAGGATGGAGGCGGTTTCGCCGCGGGCGCTGGCATCCTCGCCGTCGGCGTAGGCGCCGATGCTGTCAAAGGTGTCCTCGCCCCAGAGTACGACGTTGTTGAGAATGCTCATCGCCTTGCCGCCGCGCAGGCGCGCGACCGTCAGCAGCGCGGCGGTTTCCATGTCCGAGGCGAGAATCCCGCGCGCGCTCCAATAATCGTTGATCGCATCCTGCTCGTCGATGTAGAAGCTGTCATGCGTGCGGATGAGGCCGGTGTGGGCGGTAAGGCCGCGCTTTTTCGCCGCCTCGCGGCAGAAGCAGAGCAAGTCGGCATCCGAAACCGCCGGATAGGAGGGCTTGATGTAGGTCGCCGAGGTGCCGTCGTCGCGCACGGCGGCCTGCGCCAACACCAGCTCACCGAGGCCGATGCCCCGCTGCAGCGCGCCGCACGAGCCGATGCGGATAAAATGCGTCACACCGATGCGGCGAAGCTCCTCCACCGCGATGGCCACGGACGGCCCGCCCATGCCGGTGGAGATGGCCAGCACCGGCACGCCCTGATAGACGCCGCTGACGCAGCGGTACTCCCGATTCATGCCCAACTCCCGCACCTGCTCCAGATGGGTCGCGATCCGCTCCACCCGCGCCGGATCCCCCGGCAGAACGGCGTAGGAAATTCCCAAACTTTCCTCCAAATGAATATGCGGCTGCATATCGCCACTTCCTTTCTCGTCCCCGACCCCCGCCGGGGCTTTCTTCTGAATCAGTCTCTGCCGTATCTATCCCTGTGCATGTAATTTTTGAAATCGTTCCTGTTCCATAGCGGTTCTCTTTCATGGCGAGGTATACCTCCGTTTATTATAGCGCTTTTTCTGCAAATTTCAATATGATCCTCCATAAATTCGGTCAAATCTCTGGCCAGTTCAAGCTGCGTATCCCCAAGAGCCTGCGCCCTTCTCTGGCGAAGCACGCAAAGCGCGAGGGGATCAGCATGAACCAGTATTGCATGTATCTGCTCTCCAAAAACGATGCCGCAGCAGCAAGATAGTCAAACAAAGCCGGTAGGAACGTTACGGTGTTCCTGCCGGTTTTGTTTCTCTCGGTCTCACATCAGAAGCACGGCCGGATTCTGCAAAATTCAAAAAATTTCTTAGAATTTATGCAGAATTGTGTTGCAAATCGTAGATTCGCCTGTCTTTATCTGTTAGGGTGTTTATTTACAGCGCGCAGTCCCGCAAATTTGGCGGCACGAAAACAGCTAGTCGGAAGTGGCCGTGCGAAAGCGGTTGCCCGAAAAGGGCTGTCTGAAACAGCTATCCGAAAACGGCTGCTAAACACTGCCCCAATGCCAACCTTGACAGGGCCGGCGAAAACCCGTATACTGGTAGTAGCTACATTGCAGACGTCCGTTTTCCCCGCGTCTTGCGCTGTCCAGTATTCAACGGCAACTGGCAAAAAGCCAAAAATGCAGAACACCCAAACCCACAGCACAACCGGCGTAAGCCGTTTGCGCAGGGCGGGAGGTCGCCGGTTGCGGCATTCCGGCACCTCCTGTCCTTTGGGGAATCTTCGCGCATGTGGTTTGGCCGTGACTGCATTTTTCCACTGCCGCCAAAGAGACGCAAATCAATTGCACCGCAAAAAGGAGGGGCACATTATGAAAGAAAGCACGGTAATAACACAGCGATTTAGTGCTGCTGTTTGTGCATTTCTCGCGCTGATACTCCTCTGTACCCTTGTCGGTTGTTCCAAGACTGATTGTCTTTATCACGGTGAGATTGCTGTTGAGCAAATTGACAGTCCTTATACGCCGGAGTATATCTTTTTTGAAAACGACTGGCTGCAAAAAAAGAGCCTGAGTGCAGCAGAGGGATTAAACTTGCGGAAAAGCAGCGACTTTTTTGCTTATCTGGATAAGATCGAGCCGATTTTGCTGCGATACTTTGTCCGCAACCACGAGCTAACGGATATTATGCACTACAATAACGGCATATGGGCGGTTCGTTATGAGGTACCGGAAGAAATACCCATTCTCGGATATGGCACAAGAATCTACTATATATCTGAAACGACAGGCGAAATCTATAACTATGAGATCTGGTCGAGAGAGGGGACAAAGGCGTGGGAATAATTCGGCAGAAAATGATTTCCTTGTAGCAAAATCAACAATTCTATGACTTTATCCAGCCCCGGGCAGGGAGTGCCGGTTAGGGGCAATCGGCCTCCCCACCCAATGGGGCGCTTTCCGCTCCTTGGAGCATCCCCCAAACGTGACAGCAAAGGAGGGCCGTATGCATGAAGCTTTTACTTGAATTTGATGTTTTCGACGACTTGATTGACGTGCCGCAGTGCGTGATAGAAAACCGCGAACGTTATCGGAGCAAATTTCTGGATTGGGTATACAATCCAAAAAATAAGAAGCGCTTTTGCGAAAAGGCAATTGACCAAAGCGGCTGCGAATTGGAAGGCTATGTCTATTCCGCTCCGGACTTTATTGACTGGCTGAACCGGAAAGTGCTGAAGCAAAGTCCCGATAAGGCACGGATCATTGCAAGCAGCATCCCAAACGCCGAGGCGCTTAAGAGGGACGGCATCCCGTCAATTTTCTTTTAGCCAAATTTCGGGAAGGGTTGCGCCGTTTGTAAAGTCGGCCAAAGCGCCGCCCGCCCCTACTTTGCTGCTGTCAGTTATGCCATGCGGCTGTGGCACGCGTTATCAGGCGCTTATTTTTAACCGGAACGCCCATTTATTGCAACCGGAGGTGCATTGATCTTTGGAATACTTCAAGCAATCCTTATGGCGCGCATTGAGAGCAGCGCCGAGCGAAATGCCGCGCAGCGGCAGTGGGATCACAATCGCAGGGAATACCTCGACTATCTTGCGAAATTGATCGGTTCCTCTCCGAGGATATGCGCCGCCTCCTGCGCTGCTGCGACAGCTTCCATGACGCAGTCTTTTCGGAGATTGCATTTTCGCAGGATGGCGCGGAGAAGCAATGCAGAGTTCTTCTGGCTTCGGAGACCGGTAAGGCAGAGCTGCTTTTCCAAGATGTCCAAACAGTAATCCTTCACGTTGCTTCCTTTCAATGCGCCGTCGCCGAGCTGCTCAGCTGGGGGTATTGCGAGCTGAAGCATGTCAGCCGCCATCTCTTCCGGCTCTCCGTCGCGTGCGATACTCAAAACGAGCTGGTCATCGACCTCAAGCACTTGCGTTTTCAAATGTTGTAATGTCACGATAAGAGAATCGTCGCAATGATGGAAGCCGCGCATAACGAATAGGAAAAATCATAACCCCGTTCGCAATTTTACCACTCCTGCTTTCGCTGGGCGGGAAAGTGCCGATTAGCGGCATTTCCGGCGCCTCCCGCCCAGCATTTTTACTATCTGTTCCAACTGGCAGGAGCGCAGCGGCATTCTGATGCCGAGCGAGGCAACCCAGAATAAGGCAATCACCTCTGTGACCGTCGTGGCGTCCTACGACAACAACGCCAACGTCGCCCGCTTTGACAACATTTCCCTGCGTTTGGAGCCGTCGCAGACGTATCGCTACGACGAAAACGGCAACCCCGTCGCCGCCACGCAGCAGGGCGCGGGTACAGAGAACGCGACCTACGCGTCCAACGGCATTGACCTGACAAGCTACACCGCCGCGAACGGCACGAAGTACACTTACACCTACAACTCCGCCCACGACGTCACCTCCGCCGCCGTCGGCGGTCTGACCGCGACGACAACTTATAATGCAAGCGGCAACGTGACCGGCTCCAAGCTGACGGCCAGCGGGACGAACCTTTACATGGAGACCGCTTCTACCCCGACGCCGGACAGAAACCACGCCGAAACCGTGACCGACGCCAGCGGCTACACGACTACTTACGCGTACTACGACCACGGCCAGCTGCTGTCCGTGACCGACGCGAAGGGTCAGGTGTTCGAGGGCCTTGCGCTGGACGAGTTTACCACGACGGAATCGACCCGCCGCATCGTCGGCGATGTGCTGGCCGAGCTGGACGGGCAGGAGATCGTC
>CAKUNB010000033.1 GCA_934668285.1 uncultured Oscillospiraceae bacterium
GTTCTGGAACGTCAAGACCCGTCTGTCCGGCCTGACCCCGAACGTCTCCGTCCTGGTCGCGACCATTCGCGCACTTAAGATGCACGGCGGCGGTCCGGCGGTCGTTGCTGGCCGTCCCCTCCCCGCAGAGTACACCGAGGAGAACCTCGAGCTGCTGGAAAAGGGCTGCGAGAACCTGTTCCACCACGTCAATACCATCAAGAAGTCCGGCATCGTTCCGGTCGTCTGCATCAACCAGTTCTACACCGACACCGAGGCCGAAATCGCCCTTATCCGCAAGCTCTGCAAGGAGAAGGGTGTCCGCTGCGCTCTGTCCAACCACTGGCGCTACGGCGGCGAAGGCGCCATCGAGCTGGCCGAGACGGTCATCGATGCCTGCAACGAGAAGAACGAGATCAAGTTCCTCTATCCGCTCGAGATGCCGCTGCGTCAGCGCGTTGAGCTGATTGCAAAGGAAGTTTACGGCGCGGACGGCGTTGACTGGGCGCCTCTGGCACAGGAGAAGGCAAAGCGCTTCGAGAGCGACCCGAAGTACGCCGACTACTGCACCATGATGGTCAAGACCCACCTGTCGCTGTCCCACGAGCCGAGCTGGAAGGGCGTTCCGAAGGGCTGGCGTCTGCCCATCCGCGACATCCTGGAGTACGGCGGCGCGAAGTTCCTCTGCCCGATGGCAGGCACCATCTCCATGATGCCCGGCACCAGCTCCGACCCGGCCTATCGCCGCATCGACGTCGATACCGAGACGGGCAAGGTTTCCGGCCTGTTCTGATTCGCATCTAATACAAAAGCTCCGGCGATCCTCGCCGGAGCTTTTGCCGGATATTCCGAATATAACGGAAGCGCCCCTGCGGCGTGATACATCCTTTGTGCAGTATCGCTCGGCGGGCTGCGCCCGCCGTCTTCGTGCCGTCGGCGCGAAGACCATCCATGCCGCAAGGCACACCACAATTACTCACTATTCACCCGTTAAGGAGAAATCGCTATGGATATGACCACAAAATCCTGCCGTGAGTTTGTCACGGTTTTGGCTTCCAACGAACCCGCCCCCGGCGGCGGTGGTGCCGCTGCACTCGTCGGCGCCATCGGCACGGCGCTGGGCAACATGGTCGGCTCGCTGACCGTCGGCAAGAAGAAGTACGCCGACGTCGAAGCGGAGATCGCTGCGCTGATGAAAAAATGCGACGCCCTTCAGACCGCGCTTTTGGATCAGGTCCCCGCCGACGCGGAGGGCTTCGTCCCGCTGGCTAAGGCCTACGGCATTCCCAAGGACGACCCGACCCGTGAAACGGTGCTGGAGGAAGCGACCGTCATCGCCTGCAAGGTTCCGGTCCACATCATGGAGCTGTGCTGCGAGGCGCTCGAGGCCATCAAGACCTTTGCCGACAAGGGCAGCCGCCTCGCCGTTTCCGACGCGGGCTGCGGCGCGGTCATCGTGAAGTCCGCTCTGCAGGCGGCCTCCCTGAACGTGTTCATCAACACCAAGACGCTGAAAAACCGCGCCTATGCCGACGAGCTGAACGCAAAATGCCTGTCCATGCTCGACACCTACGGCAAGCTGGCCGACGAGATTTTTGAGACCGTGAAGAACGGCTTTTTCAAATAATAAAGGAGAGAAAACACCATGGCAAAACAGCTTTTGGGCAAGGAAGTTACCGACGCCCTGAACGCGAAGCTTATTGAACGTACCGCCGCCCTGAAGGAAAAGGGCGTTACCCCCACCCTTGGGATCCTCCGCATCGGCGAGAACCCCAGCGACCTGTCCTATGAAAAGGGCGCAACGAAGCGTGCCGAGCTGATCGGCATCGCGGTGCAAAAGTTCGTCCTCCCGGAGGATGCAACGAAGGAAGCCGTCCTCGCCGAGATCGACAAGCTCAACGCCGACCCCGCGATTCATGGTGTGCTGATGTTCCGCCCGCTGCCCAAGCACCTCAAGGCGGACACCGACGAGATCTGCAACCGCCTCGACCCCAAGAAAGACGTGGACTGCATGACCGACCTGTCCAACGCCGGTGTGTTTGAAGGCCGCGCCGATCTGGGCTTTGCCCCCTGCACCCCCGCCGCCTGCATGGAAATTCTGGACTACTACGGCATCGACTGCAAGGGCAAGAACGCCGTCGTCATCGGCCGCAGCCTCGTCGTCGGCAAGCCCGCCGCGATGATGCTCATGGGCAAGAACGCCACCGTCACCGTCTGCCACACCAAGACAGTCAACACGGCGGAAATCTGCCGCAATGCCGACATTCTGGTCTCCGCCGCAGGCGTTCTGAACTCGCTGACGAAGGACTTCGTCCGCCCGGGCCAGATCGTGATCGACGTTTCCATCAACTGGGACGAGAACAAGCCCAACACACGCGGCACGCTCGGCGCGATTGCGGGCGACGCGGTGTTCTCCGAGGTCGAGCCGATCGTTGAGGCCATCACGCCCGTTCCCGGCGGCGTGGGCAGCGTGACGACCTCCGTCCTGATGAAGCACGTCATCGAAGCGGCAGAGCGTGCCTAAAATCGAGGTGGCTTTTTCATGACCAAGCTCAAAAAAATGGAGGAAGGCGGCTTTCTCAAGCTCGTTTTCGCCCTCTTTACGCTGGCATTCCTGATCGCCGCTGTGGCCATGCCCGACCGCGGCACGATGCTCGACGGCTTCGTCAACATTCAGAAGCTGACGTGCAAGGTTTCGACCAACAATTTCGATAACGGCGGCTACGCAGGCGCGTTTTTGAACGCCGGTATCGTCTGCCTGATTCTGACGGTTCTCTACTGCCTGCCGAAGGTCAAGGCCAACGCCGTGTCCTTCCTCGCGTTCGTGCTGACGGCGGGCTTCACCTTCTGGGGCATCAACGCGGTCAACGTGTGGTTTGGCTTTGCCGGCGTGCTGCTGTACTGCGCGGTCAAGCGCGTCAGCCCCGCGTCGCAGGTCAACGCCATGCTCTTTACCACCGGCCTTGCGCCGCTGATCTCCGACCTGCTGCTGCGCTATCCCCATGCGGAGGCCGTCGGCTTCCGTTGGCTGGGGCTGCTGCTGGCCGTCTGCGTCGGCGTGTTCATCGGCTTCCTGCTGCCGTTCGGCCTTGCGCACTCGCCGAAGATGCACAAGGGGTTTTCGCTCTATAACGCAGCAGTTCCCCTCGGCCTGACGGCGTTCTTCCTGCGGGCCGTGCTGTATAAAGTTCTGGCCGTGGCCGTCCCCGGCGGCGCAACGACCAGTCTGGACGTCGCCTCGTGGCCGGTTACGAACATTTTCTGCTTCGCTCTGTTCGGCCTGTGCATCGTGCTGGCGCTCCTGCTCGGCGCAACGCCGAAACGCTACTGGGCGCTGCTGAAGGATAGCGGCTACGGCGCCGATTATGCGCAGAAGTACGGCAACGCGACCTGCCTGATGAACGTCGGCGTGTACGGGCTGTTCATCGTGCTATACTATAATGCGATTGGCGCGACGTTCAACGCCGTCACCTTCGGCTGCATCTTCTGCATGCTCTCCTGCGCCTGCTCCGGCAGCCACCCGCGCAACGTCCTTCCGATCATGCTGGGCTATGTCGCCATTTCCTTCGTCATGAAGTGGCTGAGCGGAAGCGTCCTCGGCATGGAGTTTTCGCAGGCGATCAATGCGCAGGCCGTCGTGGTCGGACTGTGCTTTGCCAATGCCCTCTCCCCCATCTCCGGCAAATACGGCTGGGGCGCGGGCGTTCTGGCCGGTGCGGCGCATTATCTGCTCGTCACCAGCGTCCCCGACCTGCACGGCGGCTTCTGCCTGTACAACGGTGGCTTCACTGCGGGCTTCATCTGCATGATCTTCCTTCCCGTTCTCGAAGGTCTTTGCCGCACAATCGACGACCGCCGCGCCGCAAAGGCAAAATAACAAAAAACGGAATCGAAGGAGCTTCCTTCGATTCCGTTTTGCTTTATTCTGCCAGCTCGCGGTACATGGCGGACGCGTCGTCCTTGCGGACGGCTTCGGCGACGGCCAGCACCTCGACGGCGACCGTGCGGCTGCCGAAGGCGATGCGGATCACGTCGCCGACCTTGACGTCGTAGGACGCCTTGGCGGGGCGGTCGTTCACGGTCACGCGGGCATTGTCGCAGGCCTCGTTGGCGACGGTACGCCGCTTGATGAGCCGCGACACCTTGAGATATTTATCCAGTCGCATTCGATTCTCCTAGCACGAAATAACGGGGCTGCGAAAAGCAGCCCCGTTTTTGGCATACTTACTTGGAAACAGCGTCCTTCAGAGCCTTGCCTGCCTTGAAAACAGGAACGCGGGTCGCCGGAATCTCGATGGTTTCCTTCGTCTTGGGGTTGCGGCCCATGCGCGCCTCGCGGCACTTGGACTCGAAGGAGCCGAAGCCAACCAGCTGCACCTTGTCGCCCTTGACCATGGCGTCAGTCAGGGATTCAACAACGGCGACGAGCGCCTTCTCGGCGTCCTTCTTAGACAGGCCGGACTTTTCTGCAACGGCCGCGATCAGTTCAGTTTTGTTCATGGTATTACCTCTTTCTAAAAATATAATGTTCCCGGTCTCTCCGGCACCGTCGGCGGAATAAGGCAGCCTTGTGCTGCGTGACCGGCAAATTCCCTACTTATAAAATTTACCACAAATCCGCGAAATACGCAAGTAAAAAAATGTCTTTTTTTACTGCAATCTCAGGATCTTCGCGATTTTTTCGCCCTTCGGCAGCAGCAGGCAGTCTTCGTAGGTGATCGCCTTCATCGCAATGACCAGTAACGCATAAATAACAACCGCAACCGCAATCGCGCCGAGGCAGCAGACGGCCACGCTGGAGAGCACCTTGCCGAGCAGCGCATAGGACACGTAGGCCGCGACGCCCATCATGAGGGCGGCAACGCCGGTCTTCCACAGGCGCGGCAGCAGCTTGGGCGGCGCTTCAAGCACGCGGCGCATCGAAATGACGTTCAGGATCATGATCACAAGGAAGCAGACAAACGTGCCGACCGGCGCGCCGACAATCGCGATATCGGGATTGCCGACGAGAATGAAGTTCACGGCGAGCTTCGCAAGGCCGCCGATGAGCGTATTGACGACCGGCAGCACCATGTGGTTGTGCGCCTGCATGATGGCGGTGGTCATCGTCGTGATGCTGTTAATGAGCACCGTGGGCGCCAGCAGCGCCAGCAGCCACGTCGCGATCTGCAGCTTTTCGCCGGAGTAGCCGCCGAGCAGCGCCATGATCGGCTCGGCCAGCACGAGCAGGCCGACCGTGCAGGGCATGGCAATCAGGCTCATCAGCCGCAGGGACGAATCCTGCACCATCTTCACGCCCTTCGCGTCCTTCAGCGTCAGGTGGCTCGTAATGGCAGGAATAATCGCCGCCGTGATGCACGGAATAAAGGCCGTCGGCAGGTTGAAGATCGTCTGGGCAAAGGAGTAAATGCCCTTGCCGATGGACGTTGCGTGCTCCGCGAGCGTGACCTCTGCCGAGCGGGTGGCGTCCTGCGCGGCGATAGCCAGCAGCCGCCCCATGACATTCAGCGATTCCGGCGTCGTCTTTTCCGCCGCGACGACCATCCGCCAGTTGACGGTCGACGCGTCGAGGAGATTGATCAGCTGCAATCCCGCTGCGCCGATGGTGATCGGCACGGCAATGGCAAGCAGTGTCTTGAGCGTCTTGCCGAACGGCTCCGCCGTTCCGCCGAGCGCAGCAACCTCCTTCCGGTTGCGCAGGAAGCGCGAGAAGACGTACAGCGCCGAGAAGCCCGCGCCCAGCGTAATGCCGAAGATCGTTGCGCCGGAGGCAATCGCGGGATCGTCCCATTTGCGCATGGCCAGCCACGCAAAGCTCAGGCCCAGCAGCAGCTTGCCGAGTGCCTCGATGATCTGGCTGACCGCCGTCGGGCGCATGTCGCCCTGCCCCTGGAAATAGCCGCGGAAGGCCGACGACAGGCAGATAAACAGCACGGCGGGGCCGAGCGCGAGGATGGAATACTTGGTCAGCGGGCTGTGCATCAGCTCGGCGGCCAGCGTCCCGGGGAAGCAGACCATTGCCAGCGTGCCCAACACGCCAACGAACAGGTACGAGCAGAAGGCCGCGCGGAAAATGCGCTGCATCTGCCGCCCGTTATTGAGCGTCCGCGCCTCGGAGACCATGCGGCTCATCGCCACCGGCAGGCCGGTCGTAGACAGCACCAGCAGGAACGAATAAATATCGTAGGCGTTGCTGAAATAGCCGTAGCCCGCGTCGCCGATCACGCTTTTGAGCGGGATCTTATAGAACATTCCGATGACCTTGACGATGATTGTCGAAATCGACAGGATCGCCGCACCGGTCAGGAAGTTCTGCTTCTTTGCAATGCGTTTTTCTTCCAAGATTACCCTTCCTTCTTTTCTCCGAAGAGCTTCGGCATGACGTATTCCGCAAGCTCTCTGACCACAGCATTGAGGTCAATGGTTTTGTATTCTCCAGCAGCATAGAGGATTTTCCCGCGCACCATCGTCATGACCACGTCGCTGCCCTTCGCGGCATAGGCGAGGTGGCTCATCACGTTGTGGCAGGGCATCAGATGCGGCTGCGTGAAGTCGAGCAGGATGAGGTCGGCGTCCATGCCAAGCTTGATCATGCCGCATTCGGCCTCGCGGCCCTGCGCCCGCGCGCCGCAAACCGTCGCCATCATCAGCGCGGCCTGCGCAGGCAGCGCCTTCGGGTTCAGGCTCGCGCCCTTGGCCATATAGGTCGCCGCGCGGACCTCCTCGAACATGTCGAGGTTGTTGTTCGACGCGCTCGAATCCGTGCCGAGGCAGACGTTCATGCCCGCACGCACCATGTCCTCCACCTTGGCACAGCCGGAGGCCAGCTTGAGGTTGGAGCAGGGATTGTGCACAGCGGATGCCTTGCGCTTGGCCAGCAGCGCCATATCCTCCGGCTCCAGCCAGACGCAGTGCGCAGCGGTCACGGGAACGTCGAAGACATGGTGGCAATCCAGCACCTGCGCCGGAGTCAGGCCGTAGCGCTCCTTGCACTCGTCGTGCTCGCGCTTCGTCTCGGACAGATGCACCTGCATCCGCAGGCCCTCGTTGATGCAGTACTCGCTCATAGCATCCCACAGCCGGTGGTCGGAGGTGTACTCGGCGTGGATGCAGCCCTCAATTTTGATGCGGCCCTGATCGAAATTATGCCACTTTTTCTTCATCTCGACCAGGTCTTTGCAGGCCGGGTGGGTGTCGAAGGAGAACTCCTCGCCAAACAGCGACGCGCCACGCGAAACGTTGGCCTTGATGCCGCTCTCAGCCATCGCCTGACAGACCTCGTCGCAGTAGAAATACATATCCGACACCGAGGTCGTGCCGAAGCGCAGGCACTCGGCCAGCGACAGCAGGGTCGCCGCCTTGACGCAGCGCCCGTCGAGCCGTTCCTCTGTGGGGAAAATGTAATCGTTCAGCCACGTTTGCAGCTCCACATCGTCCGCGTAGCCGCGCATGGGCGACATGGCCAGATGTGCGTGGCAGTTGATAAGACCGGGCATCAGTACCATGCCCTCGCCGTTGATGATCTGTGCGGGATGCTCCTCCGGCGCCTTGCGGGAAAGATAGCTGATCTTCCCGTCCGTCACACCGACAAACGCCGAAAACAGCACCCGCAGATCCTCGTCCATCGTCACGACGGTCACATTGGAGAATAAAGTATCCATGGAATCGATTCCTTTCCGTGTTATTTTAGGGAAGTAAGGCGAAAGCAGTGGTTTTTTGCTGGAGTACGTCGTCGATGCGTTCGATGTATTGCTGGGGGAATTTGGGGTTGTGGAAGCGCTCGAGATGGCCGTCTGCGAGGTTGATCTTGGTCATTCCGCCGCCGCCGAGGGAGATAATGCTGTGCAGCTCCTCCATCATGTAGATGTTGTACAGCCCCGCGTAGCCGGGCTTACACCAGCCGACGTTTTCAAAGCTGCCGGACATATACTTCTGCCGGTAGAGATAGTAGGGCTGGTAGCCCGCCGTGCGGAGGGCCGCCTCCGTGCCGGAGAGCATCTGCCGCACCGTTTCGGCCGTGGGCAGCTGCATCCGCTCAAAAAACAGGTCCGCGCCCTTCTTGAGTGCCAGCGTGTGGACGGTGATGTTGCTCGGGTCAAGCGCGATCACCTGCGCCAGCGAATCGGCGAAGGAGGCCGCGTCGTCGCCGGGCAGACCGGCGATCAGATCCATGTTGATGCCGTCAAAGCCCGCTGTCCGCGCCGCCTGAAACGCATCCAGCGTCTGCGCGGCGGAATGGCGGCGGCCGATCGTTTGCAGCACCGCGTCTTTCATCGTCTGCGGGTTGATGCTCATGCGGTCGCAGCCGTTTTGGCGGATGGTGCAGAGCTTTTCGAGGTCGAGCGTGTCGGGCCGGCCGCCCTCTACCGTATATTCTATCAGGTCTGTCAAGTCAAAATGCGTCCGAATTGCCGCCATCAGCCGCGCCATCTGCGGCGTGGAGAGCGTCGTGGGCGTGCCGCCGCCAATGTAAAGCGTGCGCACGCACTTATGATACTGCCGCAGGAGCTGCCCGACGTGGGCGATCTCCCGCTCCAGCGCGTCAAGAAACTGCGGCAGCAGTCCTTGCAGCCGCTCCACGCTCGCGCTGACGAAGCTGCAATAGGCGCAGCGCGTCGGGCAGAACGGGATACCGATGTACACTGACACGTCATCCCGGCGCAGCAGGCCCGCCGCCGCG
Source organism: uncultured Oscillospiraceae bacterium (assembly GCA_934668285.1). GTDB lineage: Bacteria > Bacillota > Clostridia > Oscillospirales > Oscillospiraceae > JAZOXB01. Next base: position 8,660 of record CAKUNB010000033.1, read on the forward strand.
ACCGTTTCCTCCGAGCATTCCACGCACAGGCGGCGGCGTTCGTTGGTGACATGATAAGTTTTTTCCAGCAGCCGGTCGGCGTCCTTCGCCGTCCCGCCCGCCAGAAGGCAGCGCGTCGTCAGCTTCGTCGGGCGAACGCCGGAGAGGCTGCCCCATTCCGGCGGCTGCCGGAGCTGCATCGCCGCGTCGTAATAGCAGTTTTGCAGCAGACGGCGGCGCGTCGGCACGTCGTCTGCCAGCGCAGCCCGCTCCCGGCGCATCGCGCGGACGGTCTTTCCGTGCAGCGTAATCTTTGTCGTCGCCGTCATCCAGTGCGCCCCGACATGCAGCGCCGAAACCGCGCCGTCGCCCGTAAACGGCGCATCGACCGGCTCCATCGGCTCGTCGGGAAACAGCGCAAGCTGGAGCTGCTCGACGGCATAGCGGTCGTCATGACCGCGCAGATATAATTTCATTCAATAATTCCTTATCCTGCAAACTGCATGTAGGGATTCGTTTTCTTTTCCTCATCGAGGGTCGAGCTGTGCCCGTGGCCGGGGTAGACCGCCAGATTCTCGTCAATCGCCGCCAGCCGCGCAAGGCTCCGGCGCATCTGCGTGGGACTGCTGCCCGGCAAGTCCGTCCGCCCGCAGGTTCCGGCAAAGAGCGTGTCGCCGGAAAAGAGCGCGTCCCCGCAGCGCAGGCAGACCGAGCCGGAGGAATGCCCCGGCGTCTCCATCACAGCAAAACGCAGCGTCCCGACGGCAATTTCGTCGCCGTCGGCATAGTAGTCCGTGAGCTGCAGTGCCCCGCGCAGCTGCTCCGGCAGAGTCAGGTCGCGCGCGCAGCCGTAAACCGGACAGTGCGCCGCCTCCATCACGCCCTGCACGCCGCCGACGTGGTCAAAATGCCCGTGCGTCAGCAGAATCGCGCGGATCGTCAGCCCCTGCTCCCGCGCCGCCGCCAGAATCTTCTCCGGCGTGTAGCCGGGGTCGATCACCGCCGCGTCGCCGTTTTCATCCGAAACAAGATAACAATTGGTGTGGAAATCCCCTAACACCAGCCTTTGAATGTTCATTGTGTCCTCCTTGGGTCAGTGCGCGTCGGCATACGCAATGCCGAGCGCGCCGGAATAGGTCTTGACCGTCACGGTATCGCCGATCTCCGTCTGTTCATAGAATTCCTGCGCGACGGACAGCTCCTGCGTCTGCCCATCCGGCAGAACGACGGTCAGATTGTAGGTGTCCGGACTTTTAGAGCTGGTGGAGATCCGCATTTCCTCCACCACCGCCTCACAGCTCGTCGGCTCGGCGCGGTCGAACACATAATTCACCTGTGCCGTAAAGCCGATGCTGTAATACAGCAGCGCAAAGCCAACGGAAATCAGCACGCTCTTTCTGGCGCGCCACTCCGTCGACAAAAGCAGCACCAGCGCCAGCAGCACCACATACACCACGGCGCTGATCAAAAGCAGCCGCCCCCACTGCGGGAAGTTAAAGTCCAGCAGAGTGCGCAGCGTAGGCACAAGCGAGCTGATGATCATCACGCCCGTAAAGGAGGCGCGGCTGCCCTCCGAGCGCTTGTTTTCCGTGAGCGTCGTGTCGTTGGGGAAAATGCAGCACAGCGCCAGCGCAAGCAGCGGCGGCAGCAGTGCAAGAATCGCAAACAGCCGGTACGGCACGTTCAGAAACAGCCATGGCAGGTCGACCAGACCGGCAAACACCGCCAGCGCGACATTTGCCTTGCGCAGAGCAGCCACGCGGCTGCGGTCGGCAGGCTTTTCCGGCATCTTCGGTTTTTCCGGTGCTTTTTTCTTTTCTTCGACGCAGTTCGATGTGCATCTTGCAAAGAACGCGCGGATTTGGCTGTTTTTCGCAAAACCGGTCATCCGGTGGGTATGCCTGCCGGAGCGCAGGGTGACAATCAGCACCTCGCGGTCAAGGCGGCTGTCGTACCTTGTTTTCATGGTAACGCGCAGCGTCTCGTCCAGCGGGAAGGCCAAGTCCTTTTTCCCGAGCGGGCGCAGTGGCTTTTGGGGATCCTGCAAAAGCGTCCCGTCAATGCCGCGCAGCTCGCCGCCGACGCGGTAGGCCCGCAGCTCGCCGGGCGTGCGGATCAGCTGATAGTTCCGGTCGCTGATCTGGAAATGCGCCAGCAGCGAGGCCCCGTTCACTACAAAGTCGGGCACCTCATGCGCTCCCGACTCCGCCTCGTCCGCAGGCGCGGCAGGCTCGTCCGGCTGCGCCGCTTTCTTCGCTTTTTTCGCGCCGCCGGTTTTTTTGCGTTTCTCCGGATGCGCCTTTTTCCACTGCTTCTGTATCACGGGGACCAGAAGCAGCAGAGCAAGATAGGCCATGGCATAATAGCGATTCCACGGCTCCGGCAGCAGCTCCGGCAAAAACTGAATCAGAACAATGGCATAGCCTGCGAAAAGCCCCGGCCAGCCGAGGAGCAGGAAGAACAGCGCGCTCAGGCCCGTGCCAAAGGATGCAAGGCAGAAGACGCAGCGCTGCCACATCGCGCTCTCCGCGCCGGTAAAGCCGCTGAGCAAAAAGCCCAGCCCGACCGCCAGCGCCAGCAGTCCGAGCGAGATCAGCACCCGCTTGCCGAGCTTGGATTGGAAAAATTTCTTCATACGTTTCCTTTTTCGCCGGCTGTTACATCAGCGTGTCTGTGTCCAGCCAAATCGTGACCGGACCGTCGTTGACGGACTCGACCTGCATTTCCGCGCCGAATTCGCCGTGCTGCGGCTCGAAGCCGTGGTCGCGGCACTCCTGCAAAAACTGCTCGTAAAGTGGAATTGCTACGTCCGGTGCCGCCGCACCGATGAAGCTGGGGCGATAGCCCTTCTTGCAGTCGGCGTAGAGCGTGAACTGGCTGACGACCAGCACCTGCCCGCCGACGGCCTCCAGATTTAGGTTCATTTTTCCATTTTCATCGCAGAAAACGCGCAGGCCCAGCGCCTTTTGTGCCAATTTTCTGCATTTATCCGGCGTATCATCCGGGCCGATGCCGAGCAGGATCAGAAAGCCCTGCCCGATCGCGCCGTTGATCCGGCCGTCGATCGTAACGCTTGCGCGCTTGACGCGCGTGACCACCGCCCGCATCAGTTCTGCCCCCGTCGGACGTCGGTCACGCCCGCGATATTGCGGATGCGGGAGCGGATGGCCTCCAGCTCCTGCACGTTTTTGACCTCGAAGGTCGCGATGGTCCGGGCCTTCCCGGCCGGCATATCGCGGCCGGAAATTTCGGTGATTTTCACGCGCGAGGCCGTCAGCGCCGTCGCAATATCGATCCAGATGCCCTCGCGGTCGGTCGAGTCAATCTCAAAGGTCGTGGCAAAGGGCTTGTCCTCCGCTGTCGACCACGAAACGCGCACCCAACGTCCAGCCTGCTGCGGGTCGTTCACACCGGCGGCGTTCTTGCAGTCGCGGCGGTGAATCGAAACGCCGTAGCCCTTGGTGATAAAGCCGACGATATCGTCCCCCGGCACCGGCGTGCAGCAGCGGGAGAACTTGATCATGCACGTTTCGATGTCCTCAACGATCACGCCGGAGTCCTTATGGCGGCTGAGCTTGACCGGTGCCTGCTCGGCGGGCTTGGCCGGCTCCTTCGTCTGTGTCTGCCGCACGGCGCGGGTCAACTCGTCGCGGATGCGCCCGAACGCCTTGGCAGCGGTCAGTCCGCCGTAGCCGATGGCGGCGTACATATCTTCTAAGTTATCAAACGACAGCTTCTTCAGCAGGCCGGGCAGCAGCTCCGGGTCCTGCAAAACAGAGGGGTTGATGTTCGCGCGGCGCAGCTCGCCCTCGAAGCTGGCCTTGCCGTGCGTCACGTTCTCCTCGCGCTTTTCCTTCTTGAACCACTGCTTGATCTTCGTCCGCGCCTGCGTGCTGTTGCAGATGTTCAGCCAGTCACGGCTGGGGCCTTTTGCGGATTTTGAGGTCAAAATTTCGACGATATCGCCGTTGCTGAGCTGCTGATCGAAGCTGGCGATGCGGTTATTGACCTTCGCGCCAACCATCGCGTTGCCGACGCCGGAGTGAATCGCGTAGGCAAAATCGATCGGCGTGGACCCGGCGGGCAGGCTCATAACCTTGCCCTTCGGCGTAAAGACGAACACCTCGTCGTCGAACATATCCACCTTCAGAGAGTGGATATAGTCCTCCGCGTCGCTCTCCTCCTGCTGCGTTTCGAGCAGGCGGCGGACCCATTCAAACTGCTTCTCATCGCCGCCCTCGACACCCTGCTTGTATTTCCAGTGCGCCGCGATGCCGTATTCCGCCGTTTCGTGCATCTCCCATGTACGAATCTGCACCTCGAACGGGATGCCCTGCTGACCGATGACGGTCGTGTGCAGCGACTGGTACATATTGGGCTTCGGCGTGGAGATATAGTCCTTAAACCGTCCCGGCACAAGGTTAAACAGGTCGTGAATGTGGCCGAGGACATTATAGCAGTCCGGAATCGTGTCCACGATCACGCGGAAGGCATACATATCATAAAGCTCGTTGATCTTCTTATCCTGCGCCTTCATCTTGCGGTAGATGGAATAGACGTGCTTGATGCGCCCGTAGATCGTTCCGTGAATGCCGACCGAGGACAGGCGCGTGGTGATCTGCGTCTGGATGGCCTTCATGAACTCGTCGGCCTCCTTCTGGTGCGCGGCAAGGTACTGCATGATCTCGTTGTAGCCGTCGGGGTCGATGTACTTCAGGCTCGTGTCCTCCAGCTCCCACTTGATCTTCTGCATGCCTAGTCGGTGCGCCAGCGGCGCGTAGATATCCATCGTCTCGCGCGACTTGGAGATCTGCTTCGCCGGAGACTGGAACTGCATCGTGCGGGTATTGTGCAGGCGGTCGCAGATTTTGATCAAAATCACGCGGATGTCCTTGCTCATAGCCATGAACATCTTGCGCAGATTCTCCATCTGCTGCTCCTCCAGCGTGGAATACTCCACGCGGGTCAGCTTGGTAACGCCCTCGACCAGCGAGGCGACCGTCGGGCCGAACTGCCGTGCAATCTCGTCGTGCGTCGAATCCGTGTCCTCGATGCAGTCATGCAGGATCGCGCCCAGAATCGCATCGGTGTCCAGTCCCGTTTCCGCGACGATCTCGGCCACGGCCAGCGGGTGGATGATATAGGG
>CAKUNB010000034.1 GCA_934668285.1 uncultured Oscillospiraceae bacterium
GTCTGCGTCAGTGCGCCGGGCTGGATGGCGACCACGGTGACGGAGATCAGGACGCTGCAAACGATAAGCACAACGGTGACCTGCCACCAATTCAGCGAAAAGCGTCTGCGATTTTTCCACGACGCTTTGATATTTTTCATAGGATCCCTCCGAAAGGAAACGGGCGAGCCGTTGCAGCTCACCCGTTCTGAATTCCTGAATTACAGCTTCGCAGCGCTGACCTTGACGCCGGGGCCCATGGTGGAGGCGACGACGCAGGAGCGGATATACTGACCCTTTGCAGCGGCGGGCTTTGCCTTGATGACAGCGCCGACGAGAGCGTCAAAGTTTTCCTTGAGCTTGTCCGCACCAAAGGAAACCTTGCCGATGGGGCAGTGGATGATGTTGGTCTTGTCGAGACGGTACTCGATCTTACCGGCCTTGACTTCCTTGACGGCCTGCGCGACGTTCGGGGTCACGGTGCCGGCCTTGGGGGAGGGCATGAGGCCCTTCGGGCCGAGGACCTTACCGAGACGGCCGACGATGCCCATCATATCGGGAGAGGCAACGACGACGTCAAAGTCGAACCAGTTTTCCTTGGTGATCTTCTCGACCATGTCCATGCCGCCAACGTAGTCGGCGCCGGCTGCCAGAGCCTCGTCAACCTTTGCGTCCTTGGCGAACACGAGAACCTTGCGGGTCTTGCCGGTGCCGTTCGGAAGAACGATGGCGCCGCGGACCTGCTGATCGGCGTGACGGGAGTCGACACCGAGCTTGAGATGGAGCTCGACGGTCTCGTCGAACTTCGCAGAAGCGGTCTTGACAACCAGTGCCAGAGCGTCTGCTGCTTCGTACTGCACGGAGCGATCAATCTGCTTCGCGCTGTCCTTATATTTCTTACCTCTAAACAATGTTAAATCCTCCTTAAAGTGGTAAATGCGGAAATGGAATCCTCCCACATATTGAGGTCATAACGACCTCGGCAGCTGATTAGTCAACAACAGTGATGCCCATGGAGCGGCAAGTGCCGGCAACCTGGCTCATTGCGGCCTCGATGGAAGCGGCAGTGAGGTCGGGCATCTTGCGCTCGGCGATCTCGCGGACCTGAGCGGTGGTGATGGTACCAACCTTGGTCTTGTTGGGAACGCCGGAGCCCTTGTCCAGACCGATGGCCTTGAGAATCAGGGTCGGGGTCGGGGGAGTCTTGGTGACAAAGGAGAAGCTGCGATCGGAGTAAACCGTGATCACGACGGGAATCTTGAAGCCGGCCTGATCCTTGGTACGCTCGTTGAACTCTTTGATGAACTGCGCGATGTTCACGCCGTGCTGGCCGAGCGCCGGGCCGACAGGGGGAGAAGCGGTTGCTTTCGCAGCCGGAATCTGAAGCTTGATATAACCAGTAACTTTCTGTGCCATTGATCAGCACCTCCATAAGAAATGTGGTAATACGCCGGAGCGTATCCTTGGCGGGGGAAAACCCCTCCCACTTGTGACCGTTTTTATTCCTCGACGGCTTCGACCTGATCGAGCTCCAGCTCAACCGGGGTCTCGCGTCCGAACATGGAGACAGTCACGCGAACCTTGTTCTTTTCGATGTCCAGCAGATCGACGACGCCGTTAAAGCCGTTGAGCGGGCCGTCGACGATGGTGACGGTATCGCCGAGCTTGTAGCCAACGACGATCTCGCGCTTTTCAACGCCGAGCTGGTAAACCTCGTCCTCCGTCAGGGGGGTGGGCTTGTTGCTGCCCGAGGTAACGAAGCCGGTCACGCCGCGGACGTTCTTGATAATGTACCAAGCGTCGTCGGTCATTACCATCTTCACCAGCACGTAGCCGGGGAACACCTTGCGGTCGTAGGTTTTCGGGCCGTTATCGGTGATCTCGGTCACGGTTTCCATCGGGATGGATACCTGATGAATGATGTCCTGCAGCTGGCGCGTTTCGACCGTCTTTTCGATGGTCATCTTTACGGTGTTTTCATAACCGGAATAGGTATGCACAACATACCATTTTGCTGCTTCTGCCATAACAAATCAGATGAACAATCCGCGCAGCAGGGACATGCCGCCGCCGGCGAGCCAGTCAAACAGGCAAACAATAATGCCGACGACCAAAACCGATGCGAGGACGACCAGCGTGTTGTTGAGAAGCTGCTTGCCGCCGGGCCAGACGACCTTCTTCAGTTCGCTGCGCATTTCGCGGAACCACTTGGAGAAGCGTCTGCCGGTACGGACGAAGAAATTGGGCTTCTTGTTAACTTCTGCCATTGCTTTTCTTCCTTTCGCTTACTTCGTTTCGGTATGAACGGTATGCTTTCTGCAGAACCTGCAATACTTCTTCATTTCCAGACGGTCGGGATCGTTCTTCTTGTTCTTCATGGTGTTGTAGTTTCTCTGCTTGCACTCATTGCAGCGAAGGGTGATCTTTACACGCATTGTTCGGCACCTCCTTAAAATTTTGCCTCCCTGCATGCCTGCGGCTATCAGAAAATTTAGTCGGCATAGAAACTACCCAATGCCTCCGCAGGTGAAAAAATGGGCGCAAAAATAAAGCCCTTTTTTCGCAGGTGCAACTATTCTAACACAAATTCAACCCTGCGTCAATCCTAAAATTGCGGATTTTTCCGGATTTTTCGGACATTTTCCGCTCTGTAAGGGAATCACCTCACGGCGCGGCGGGGGAAACTCGACAAAAAGCGCGCGGCGGGGCTTCCGAACCCCGCCGCTGCCGGTGCTTTTACTCTGTGCAAATTATCCGCACACCAGCGTTCCCGCCGTGTCGTGAAAGCTCGAGCGTACCTCGATGATGACGTTGTGCTGCTTTGCCAGCTCGACGCAGCGGTCGTGGAGCACCTTCGCGCCGCCGCGGGCGAGGGTCAGCATTTTGTTGTACGACAGCGTCTCGAACTTGACCGCGTCCGGATATCTGCGCGGGTCCTTGTCATAAACGCCGTCCACGTCGGTGTAGATGCGGCAGCGGTCGGCGTGCAAAAACGCCGCCAGCGCGACGGCGGTCGTATCCGAGCCGCCCCGCCCGAGCGTGGTGACCTCGCCGCCTTCGTCCACGCCCTGAAAGCCTGCGACCAGCACGACGCGGCCCGCGCGCAGCTCACGCTCGATGCGGTCGTTGGTCAGGTGCAAGACGCGGCTGCTGCCGAATCGCCCATCAGTCAGCAGCCCCGCCTGCCCGCCGGAAAGGCTGACGGCCGGAACACCCAGCCGCTGCAGCGCCATTGCGCACAGGCTCACGCTGCACAGCTCGCCAGTCGAAAGCAGCGCGTCCAGCTCCCGCCCGCCGCAGTCCGGATCGATTTCCCTGGCCCGCGCCAGCAGAGCGTCCGTCGCGCCCGCCTGCGCTGAGAGCACGCCGACGACCTCGTGCCCCTCCCGCCGTGCCGCCGCCAGCTTTCGCGCCACCGCGTAGAGCCGTCCGGCATCGGCGACCGAGCTGCCGCCGAATTTATACACATAACGCGCCATATCAACGCCTCCCTTCACAACAGCCTATGACGCAGCGGTAAAATTCGACACCGTTTTTTCCGCGCACCGCCGAAAAAGCGGAATCCACTTGCTTTTTGACACAATATGTGCTAAACTCGTTTATTGAAAATACAATGGGAGTATTGTACAGATGTATCTGAAAGAGCTGGAAATTCAGGGCTTTAAATCCTTCGTCGATAAGACCGTCGTTTCCTTCGGCCATGACATCACCGCAATCGTCGGGCCGAACGGCAGCGGAAAATCGAATATTTCCGACGCCATCCGCTGGGTCATGGGCGAGCAGAATTCCCGCTCGCTGCGCGGCCAGAAGATGGAGGACGTGATTTTCGGCGGCACGGTCAAGCGTGCGCAGGTCGGCTTTGCCGAGGCGACGCTGGTGCTGGACAATTCCGACCGCGCCATCCGCTACGACGTCGACGAGCTGATGATCACCCGCCGCTACTACCGCTCCGGCGAGAGCGAATACTATATAAATAAACAATCCGTCCGCCTCAAGGACATCCACGAGCTGTTCATGGACACCGGCCTCGGCCGCGAGGGCTATTCCAACATCAGCCAGGGCCGAATTGACGAGATCCTGTCGCTCAAGAGCACCGACCGGCGCGAAATCTTCGAGGAGGCGGCGGGCATTTCCAAGTACCGCCACCGCAAGGAGGAAACCGAGCGCCGCCTGGCAAACACCGAGGACAATCTGCTGCGCATCGGCGACCGCATCTCCGAGCTGGAGCTGCAGGTCGAGCCGCTGCGGGAGCAGGCGGAGAAGGCGAAAAAATATCTGGAATACCGTGAGGAATACAAGGGACTGGAAATTGCGCTCTGGCTGCGCTCACTGGAAAAGCTCAGCGCCACGGCGCGAAAGGCCGAGGAGGACTACCGTTCGGCGGCCTTCATTTTGCAGCAGGAGCATGACGCGCTCGATCAGCTTTATGTTACATCGGAGACTCTGACGTTTGACCTTCACAACCGCGACATGCAGACCGATCAGCTCCGCGAGGAGATCAATCAGGCCGAGGCGTTGGCGCAGTCGATGGCAAGTCAGCTTGCCGTTTTGCGCACGAATGGCGACAACTGCCGCGCCAATATTGCCCGCGTGGAAAGCGAGCTTGCCGATCAGGACAGCCGCAGCGGCAACATCGGCGAGCAGATCGCAGCGCTCGAAGCCCGCATTGCCGCCATCGCGGAGGAAACGCAGCAGCTCACCGCCCAGCGCACCGAGGCCGAGGCCGAGGGCAGACGGCTGGCCGATTCCGCCGAGGGCATGACGCGGCGCTATCTGGACGTCCGCAACGAGCAGGAGCGCCTGCGCACGGCCCTTTCCGGCAAGCGGTCGGACCTGACGGCGGCGGAGGAGTCCATCGAACGGACGGACGAGCGCCGCGAGCAGGTCATGGCCGACTGCACCGGCGCGGCCCAGCGGCAGGAGGAGGCTGTTTCCAACCGCGACCGCAGCGCAAGGGCGCTCGAGGACGCGCGGGAGGAGGTCACCGCCGCGCAGAATACGATCGCGGGCTACCGCCTGCGCGAATCGACCCGCGCCGAGCGGCGCGACGGACTGAAAAAGCGCGTGACCGAGGCGGAGGTCGCCCTGCAGACCCTGACCTCCCGCCGGAAGCTGTTTGAAGAAATGCAGCGCGAATACGAGGGCTTTTCCAAGGCCGTCCGCGTGGTGATGCAGGAGAAGAATCGCTCCCTGCGCGGCATTCACGGGCCGGTTTCTACCTTAATTCGTACCGACGACGCGTATACCGTTGCCATCGAGATTGCCCTTGGCAGCGCCATGCAGCAGATCGTCGTGAGCGACGAGCAGGCCGCCAAGGCTGCCATTCAATATCTGAAGCGGTCGGATTCCGGCCGCGCGACCTTCCTGCCGCTGAATGTCATCCGCGGCAAGCGGCTTGACGAGCGCGGGATCGAAGCCTGCCGGGGCTTTGTCGGCGTTGCGTCGGAGCTGGTTTCCTGCGACCCGATTTATCAGGATATCCTGTCCAATCTGCTCGGCAAGACCGTGATCGCGCAGGATATGGACGCGGCCATTGCCATTGCCAACCGCTACGGCCACCGCTTCCGTCTGGTCACACTGGACGGACAGGTGCTCAACGCGGGCGGCGCGATGACGGGCGGCTCGGTTTCCCGCAGTGCGGGTATCCTCTCCCGCGCAAATGAGCTGGAGCGGCTGCGGACGCAGCAGACGCAGACGCAGGAGCAGCTGGACAAGCTGCGCACCGAGCTTGCCGAGGCCGAGCGCCTGACGGCGGAGGTTACCTATGAGCTGGGCGTGGAGGAAACGCGCCTGCGCGCCGCGCAGGATGAAACATTGCGGCTGGAAGGCGAGTGGAAGCAGTTTTCCGTGTTGGCCGACGCGATTACCGACGCGATCAACGGCTCCCAGCGCGAGCTGGAATCGTTGGAGCAGCGCCGCCGGGACGATATCGCCCGCCGCGACACGCTGACGGAGCAGATTGCAGCGCTGGAGCAGCAGATCACCGCCGCCGAGCAGGAGCTTGCAACGGTGTCCGACGGTCAGAGCGTCGCAGCGGAGCAATCGACGCGGCTGAGCGAGCGTATGACCGCCATCCGGATGCAGATTGCGGCTCTGGAGGCCGAGCGGACGACCGCCGTGGATTCCATCGGACGGCTGCGCGGCCTGGAGCTTGCCATGCGCGGCGACCGCGAGCAGAAGCTGAAGCTGCTGGAAACCTATGCGCAGGAAAACGACCGCCTGCTGGCCGATATCGCGCAGCGCGAGACGGAGCTGGAGGGGCAGAACGGCAACGTGCAGGCCCGCCGCGAGGCGCTGAAGCAGGCGCTTGCCGAGCGCATGCAGGTCGAGGCGCGAAAGACCGCCACCGAGAAGGACGCGCAGAGCAAGAGCCGCGAAATTCTGAACATGGAGCGCGAAAGCGCCCGATTGGAAGCAAAGAAGAACGCCGCCGAGCAGGAGGAGAAGCAGATCCTAGACCGCCTGTGGGAGAGCTACGAGCTGACCCGCACGACCGCTCCGGCGGAGGCCGCCGAGATCGAAAGCGTCGCTGCCGCGCAGAAGCGCAGCGGGGAGCTGAAACGCAAAATCTCCGCCCTCGGCACGCCGAACCTCGGCGCGATCGACGAATTTGCCCGCGTCAACGAGCGCTACACCTCGCTGGTCGAGCAGCGCGACGATGTGCTGACCTCGAAGCGCGACCTTGAGGGCATCATCGGCGATATCACAAAGCAGATGACCGAAATTTTTACGACGGAATTTGCGAAGATCAATCAATATTTCGGCGAAACCTTTACCGAAATGTTCGGCGGCGGCAAGGCCTCGCTGGAGCTGGAGGACGAAAGCCAGCCGCTCGCGTGCGGCATCGAGATCAGGGTGCAGCCGCCGGGAAAGCAGCTGAAAACTATCACGCTCCTGTCCGGCGGCGAGAAGGCGTTCGTCGCGATTGCGCTGTATTTTGCGATTATGAAGGTACGGCCGACGCCGTTTTGCATGCTCGACGAGATCGATGCGGCGCTGGACGACCGGAACGTGGAGCGGTTCGCGGGCTATCTGCGCAGCTTTTCCGGCAAGACGCAGTTCATCGTCATCACGCACCGCCGCGGCACCATGGAGGCCGCTGACGTGCTTTACGGCGTGACGATGCAGGAGCAGGGTATTTCCAAGATCCTTCATCTGGACCTGAATCAGATGGAGCAGCAGCTTGGCATTAAAACAGAGGAGTAATCTTATGGGGTTTTTTGAAAAAATCAAAAACGGTCTGAAAAAGACCAGAACGGCGATTGCCTCGACGCTGGGCGGCGTTTTCTCCGCCTTTACCGGCGCGAACGACGAATTTTACGAGGAGCTGGAGGAAAGCATGATCCTCGCGGACATCGGCGTAGAAACGTCGTGTAAGGCGGTCGAACAGCTTCGTGAGCGCGTCAAGGAGGAAAAGCTGAAATCCGCCGAGGAGATTCACGATGCACTGAAGGATATTCTCGTCCAGATGCTCGACGTCGGCCCGACGGAGCTGAAAATGAGCACGAAGCCGTCGGTCGTGCTGGTCATCGGCGTCAACGGCGTCGGCAAGACCACGACCATCGGCAAGCTGGCGCACCGCTACTCCGGCGAGGGCAAGAAGGTGCTGCTCTGCGCGGCTGATACCTTCCGCGCGGCGGCGGCGGACCAGCTCGAAATCTGGGCGGGCCGCAGCGGCGTGGACATCATCCGCCAGCACGAGGGCGCAGACCCGGCGGCAGTCGTCTATGATGCCATCGCGGCGGCCAAGGCGCGGGGCGCCGACCTGATTCTCTGCGACACGGCGGGCCGTCTGCACAACAAGGCGAACCTGATGAACGAGCTGGGCAAAATTTCGCGCATCATCGACCGCGAGCTGCCCGGCGCGGACAAGGAGGTCCTGCTCGTCCTCGACGGCACGACCGGCCAGAACGGCCTCATGCAGGCCAAGGAGTTCAAGGCCATCGCGGGCGTGACCGCGATCGCCCTGACGAAGCTCGACGGCACGGCCAAGGGCGGCATCGTTATCGCCGTGGCTGACGCGCTGCAGATTCCGGTGAAATTCATCGGTGTCGGCGAGCAGATGGACGATCTGATGCCCTTCGAGGCGCGGTCGTTCGTTGACGCATTGATCTAAGTATTACAGAAGAACTAGGAGGCCGCAGAGATGAGAAACGACGGCAGAGCCGCAGACGAAATGCGAAAGGTAAAGGCGACCTTGGGCTTTACCAAGTTTGCCGAGGGAAGCTGCCTGATCGAGGTGGGCGACACGGTGGTGCTGTGCAACGCCTCGGTGGAGGAGCGCGTGCCGCCGCACGTGACCAGCGGCGGCTGGATCACGGCGGAGTATTCCATGCTGCCCCGCGCCAACCGCGAGCGCAGCAAGCGCGACATCTCCAAGCTCAAGCTGGCCGGACGGAGCGCGGAAATTCAGCGCCTGATCGGCCGGAGCCTCCGCTGCGCCGTGGATATGCAGCTGCTGGGGCCGCGTACCATCACCGTGGACTGCGACGTTTTGCAGGCCGACGGCGGCACGCGCACGGCCTCCGTGACCGGCGGCTTTATCGCCATGACGCTGGCCTGCCGGAAGCTCGTGGAGCAGGGGCTCATTGAGCGGATGCCGGTGCGGACGTATGTTTCCGGCATTTCCGCCGGTATCGTCCGCAATGAGATGCTGCTCGACCTGTGCTACGAGGAGGATTCCCGCGCGCTGGTCGATCTGAACTGCATCATGACCGCCGAGGGCGATATCGTCGAATTGCAGGCGACGGGCGAGGGCAGACCCTTTACCGTCGAGGAGCAGAAGCGCCTGGTCGGCCTTTGCCGGAAGGGCAACGCGGTGCTCACGCAGATGCAGCGCCGCTGTCTGGGAGGATTGGAATGAAACTGGTTGTTGCGAGCAATAATGCCCATAAGATCACGGAGCTGAACGCGATTCTCTCCCAGCTGGGGATGGAGGTCGTGTCCCAGCGCGAGGCGGGCGTTCACGTCGAGCCGGAGGAGAACGGCACGACATTCGAGGAAAATTCCTATATCAAGGCCAAGGCCGTGCTGGATGCCAGCGGGATGGCGGCGGTCGCGGACGATTCCGGCCTGATGGTCGAGGCGCTCGGCGGCGCGCCGGGGGTCTATTCGGCCCGCTTCGGCGGCGCGGAGTGTAAGACCGACCGCGACCGGCTGGAATATCTTCTGAAAAAGATGGAGGGGCAGGAAAACCGCGCGGCGAAGTTCGTCAGCGTCATCACCGTCCTGACCCCCGATGGGCGGAAGCTCGTCGCGCGCGGCGAATGCCCGGGCGTGCTTCTGACCGAGCCGCACGGCGAAAACGGCTTTGGCTACGACCCCATCTTCTTTTATCCGGAGAAGGGCTGCACGTTTGCCGAGCTGCCTGCGGAGGAAAAAAACAAGATTTCTCACCGTTCCAGAGCGCTGCGGCTGCTCTCCGAGCGGATTCAAAAGGAGTGGAACCATGCTGACAAGTAAACAGCGAGCCGAGCTTCGCTCTCAGGCCAATACGCTCGACACGACCCTTATGGTCGGCAAGGGCGGCGTGACGCAGAGCCTTCTTGATGAGGCGAATACGCAGCTTGCCGCGCGGGAGCTGGTCAAGGGCCGCGTGCTGGAAAGCGCGCTGCTGACGGCGCGTGAGGCCTGCGACGCGATCTGCGAGGGCACCGGCGCGGACGGCGTGCAGTGCGTTGGCTCGAAATTTGTGATCTACAAGAAGTCTGAAAAGCTGGCGCAGGAGGCGGCGGCTGCCGCCCGACGGGAGAAGCAGAGAAACGCCAACCCCGTCCGCCGCGGCGCGCAGGAACGCAGAAAACGCGCCCACGAGGAGCGCGAGCGCCGCAACGAATACTTCCGCCAGGCCGCGATCGAGGCGGCGATCGAAAAACGGAAGAATAAGGGCTGAGTTTACGGAATTCGAGGTGACGAGCGACTATGGCAAGAATCGGAATTTTTGGCGGTAGCTTTAACCCGCCGCATCTGGGGCATGTGCTGGCGGCGGAAGAGTTTCGGGAGAAGCTCGGACTTGACAGGCTGCTGCTGGTTCCCGCTGCGGTTCCGCCGCATAAGGCGCTGAGCGCGAACGCACCGTCGGCGGAGGCGCGGCTGGAAATGACGCGGCTTGCCGTGCGAGAGCTGCCGTATGCCGCCGTTTCCAACCTCGAGCTGCGCCGCGCTGGGCCGAGCTATACGGTTGATACGCTTGCCGCCCTGCGGGAGAAATACCCGAACGACGAGCTGATCCTGCTCATGGGCACGGATATGCTGCTGGCTTTTGCCGACTGGTATCAGCCGGAGCGGATTTTGCAGCTGGCGAGCCTTGCGGTCGCCCACCGCGGCAAGGACCGGCTCGACGAGCTGACGGCCTGCGCCGCCGACCTTAAGCAGCGCTTCGGCGGTAAGGTCACGCTGGTGGGAAACCGCTGCCTGCCGTACTCGTCCACGTCCGTCCGCGCGATGCTGGCCTTCGGCTGCGGGGAGGACTACCTCGCCCCTGCTGTGTATGATTATATTTTGCAAAACCGCCTCTATTACACGGGCCGCGACCTGACGGGCCTGCCCATGGAGCAGCTGCGCGAGGTCGGCCTGTCGTTGCTCAAGCCGCAGCGGGTCGCCCATGTGATCGGCTGCAGCGAGACGGCGGCGGCGCTCGCGGCGCATTACGGCGCGAACGTTACCAACGCAGCCCGCGCCGGAGCGCTGCATGACGTAACAAAAGCACTGACGGCGGAGGAACAGTTGAAATTATGCGAAAAATATGGTATGATACTAAATCAGTTTGATCGCAGTCATGCCAAGCTGCTCCATGCCAAGACCGGCGCTGCCGTCGCGCGGCGTATTTTCGGCGAGAATGAGGCCGTCTGCGCCGCCATCGAGTGGCACACCACGGGCCGCGCGGGAATGACGCTGCTGGAAAAGATCATCTATCTTGCCGACTACATAGAGCCGAACCGAGATTTTGACGGCGTGGAGGAGCTGCGCCGGCTGACGTGGACGGATCTGGACGCGGCAATGCTGCTTGGCCTGACCATGACGATGCACCATCTGAACAAGACGGAAAGCGAGATCGGCCCGGACTCCCTTGCGGCGTACCGCAGCTTTCAGGCCGGAGCGGCTGATCGGAAAGGATCCTGACTATGAAGATTTTTGGCAATCGAAAACGCCGCCCTGTCGCGGCGGAGCGGCAAAGCCCCGCACCCCGGACGGCGCGTAGACGGCGCGAGGCGCCTGAGGTGCAGAGCAGGCTTGCCCCCAGAACGCGGGCGGCGCTGCTGCTGATGGCTGCCGTTATCCTGTTTGCCGCGTCAACGGCGGTTTGCCTGTACCTGATCAACCGGAGCGCGCAGCCGCTGGAGCTGAATGTGCAGACAAAGGCCGCACCGCTGAAATACGTGGTGGACGCCGACCCGCCCCCGCAGGTGGACGCGCCGGTGGCGCTCGAGGCGCCCGCCGGTGTGAATAACTCCCGCCTGCTCAACATTCTGCTGCTGGCGGTCGACCCCGCGAACGACAGCACCGATACGCTGGTGCTGATGAACGTCAACCTGAATAACGCCGAGGTCGGCATGCTGAGCATTCCGCGCGACACCTTCGTCTCGGGCAACTACGAGATGCCGAAGATCGACCGCGTCTATGCCGAGACGGGCACGCGCGGCGTTCAGGCGCTGCAGGAGCAGATTCACGCGATGTTCGGCTTCCGCGCGGACTACTATTTTACGATTGACCGGCAGGCGTTGGAGACAGTCTTTGCTGCGACCGGCCCAATCTCCTTTGAAATTCCGGCGGAGCCGGACTATTCCGGCCTGTCCGCCGGTACGCGGGAGCTGACTGCGGCCGATGCGCTGCAGCTGCTGTGCTTTGACGCCGACTATACCGAGGTCAGCACGGAACCTGCCCGTGTGCAGCGCAGCCTGCTGCAAACGATCCTCGACCGGCTGCTGGACGATCAAGAGAATGTGCAGGAAAACGCCAAGGCGCTGGCCGCTGCGGCGGACACCGACCTGACGGCGGAAAATCTGATGTATTTCGGCTATCTGCTCAAGGACACGAATTTTTCCGCCTCGTTCAGCCGCGCTCTGCCCGGTACGGAGGTCAAGGTCGGCGGGTATGCGTTCTATCAGGTCGACGCCGACGAGGCGCTGGAGCTGATCAACGCGAACCTCAACCCGCTTCCGGAGCCGCTGACGCTGTTCGACCTCAATTTCCGCCAGAAGACCGGCAGCAGCACGGAGGGCGAATTCTCCGACTTCGGTTTTACGAGCAAGACCGAGTCGACGGGGGAGGACGAGACAACAAGCGAGGAAACGGCGCAGCCGCCGTCGGATGAGCCGGACACGCAAAGCCCTGATGCTCCTACGACGGAGCCATAATAGAAGGAGGGAAAACAGATGTATACACCGAAAGAGCTGGCCCTGCGCGCGGCGAAGGTCCTTGACGATCGAAAGGGTCTGTCCATCAAGCTGCTGGAGGTCGCGGACGTGACCAGCATCGCCGACTATTTCCTGATCTGCACCGGTACTTCCGGCCCGCACGTCAAGACGCTTTGCGACAGCGTGGAGGTCGTCGTGACCGACGAGTTGGGCGAGCCGCTGCTGCACCGCGAGGGCCATCGCGGCGGCACATGGGTGCTGCTGGACTTCGGCTGCCTGGTCGTCCATGTGTTTACCAATGAGACGAGAGAGTTCTATAACCTTGAGCGCCTGTGGAACGACGCCAAGCAAATTCCGCTGAATTTCGAGGAGAATTAAATGAAATACGATTTTACCGCCATTGAGGCAAAATGGCACCGAATCTGGGAAGAAAAGCAGCTTTATAAAGCGGAAACCGGCTCGGATAAGGAGAAATTCTACGCCCTGATCGAGTTCCCGTACCCCTCCGGCGTCGGCCTTCACGTTGGCCACGCCCGCCCGTATACTGCAATGGACGTCATCGCCCGCAAGCACCGGATGCAGGGGCAGAACGTCCTGTTCCCGATGGGCTACGACGCGTTCGGCCTGCCGACGGAGAACTTTGCCATCAAGAATCACATCCATCCGGCCATCGTGACGAAAAATAACATTGCCACCTTCCGCTCCCAGCTCAAGGC
>CAKUNB010000035.1 GCA_934668285.1 uncultured Oscillospiraceae bacterium
GTGACGGGGCAGCTTGTCCGGCTGATGCTGGTGGAGCATGATTACTATGAGGGGAAGGCCATCCGCAACCAGACGCGCACGACCAGCGTGACGGCCTCGCGCGGCACGATCTACGACCGCAATATGGAGGTGCTGGCCGCCTCGACGAGCGTGGAGAACATCTTCCTCGACCCCTTGGAGCTGAAGCAGAACAAGGTCGATGTTGACGCGCTGGCAAGGAAGCTTGCGCCGCTGCTCGATGTTTCCGAGGCGTTTATCAAAAAGCAGGCCGAGGACACCAGCCTGCGCTATAAAATGCTCAAGCGGCGGCAGGATCGCGCCGTCTGTGACGCGGTGCGCGAGCTGATCGCGGAGGAAAAGCTGTCCGGCGTTCATCTGGAGCCGGACTCCATGCGCTACTACCCGAATCACAGCGTAGCTTCCCAGCTGCTGGGCTTTACCAACACCGAAAATGTCGGCTCCGAGGGCTTGGAGTCTTACTATAATAAGCAATTGCAGGGCACGGCGGGCGCGGTGATTACCACCAAGGGCAACAACGAGACCGAAATGCTCTATTCCTATGAAAAATACTACGAGGCCTCGGACGGCGAGAGCCTTGTGCTGACGCTGGATCTGACGGTGCAGCGGGCGCTGGAAAAGCAGATGCGCGACGCCATCGACCGCTACGACGTGCTCAACGGCGCGTTCGGCATCGTCATGGACGTCAATAACGGCGATATTCTGGCCATGGCGACGCTCGGCGGCTACGACCCGAACAGCTATCTTGAAATCTTTGACCCTTCTCAAAGCGCCGCGCTGGAGGAGCAGTATCAGGCGGCGGCAGAAAAGCCCGAGGGAACGCAGGAGCGTACCGACGCCTTTGCCGCCTATAACGAGGCGGTCGCGGCGGCGCGGCTGAAGCAGTGGCGCAACCGCTGCGTTTCCGACGGTTATGAGCCAGGCTCGACCTTTAAGGTCATCACGCTGGCCTCGGCGCTGGACAGCGGCGCGGTCGATCTGCAAAATACCTTTTACTGCCGCGGCGCGGAGAAATTTGAGGGCCGCTCGCAGATCCTCAATTGCTGGCGGCATCAGGGCCACGGGTCGGAAACGACCGCGCAGGCGCTGCAAAACTCCTGCAACCTCGCCTTTGCCCACATTGGCCTGCTGACCGGCGGCGAAACGCTCTACAATTACTGCAAGGCCTTCGGCCTGATGGACACGACCGGCATCGACCTGCCCGGCGAGGCCAAGGGGCTGTTTCACAGCCGCGAGCACCTTGCCGACAACGCCGCCTACGGCACGAGCTATCTGATTTCCACCTCTTTCGGCCAGACCGTGAAGCCGACGCCCATGCAGGTGGTGCGGGCGGTTGCGGCGGTCATGAACGGCGGGTATCTTTTGCAGCCGCACCTGGTTTCGCAGGTGCTCGATGCGGACGGAGCGGTGCTGGAAACGCACGGCCGCGAGGTCATCCGGCAGGTGATTTCCGAGGAGACCTCCGCGACCATGTGCGAGCTGCTGGAGTCGGTCGTCGCCGTCGGCACGGCGAAAAATGCGCAGGTCGCGGGCTACCGCATCGGCGGCAAGACCGGCACGGCGGAAAAGACCGACCAGCGCGACGCCTCCGGCCAGCTCACGAAGGATAAGATCGTCTCCTTCATCGGCGTTGCGCCGATGGAGTCGCCGCAGTACGTCGTGCTCATCGCGCTCGACACGCCGAATCCCGCGACGGGGCTGTATGTCTCCGGCGGCGTGATGGCGGCGCCGACGGTCGCGGCGGTGTTTGAGGACATTTTACCCTACCTCGGCGTGGAGCCGGACTACAGCGCGGACGAAATGTACCGCGTGAACGTATCGATGCCGTCCGTGGAGGGGCTGAGTATCTCCGAGGCAGCGAAGCTGCTGAAGGAAAATTCACTAAACTATAAGACCGTCGGCAGCGGCAGCCGCGTGGTCAGCCAGATTCCGGCGGCGGGACGCGCCGTGCCGGGGCTTTCCACGGTGCTGCTGTACACCGACGATTCCGCGCCGGACGGCACGGTCACGGTGCCGAATCTGCTCGGCAAGACCGCACAGGAGGCGACGGAGCTGCTGACGCCGCTTGGCCTGTATTTACAGCCGAAGGGCGCGGACAGCACCGCGTGGCGCGTCGTCGCCACGGCGCAGGACCTTTCGCCGGGCACGGAGGTCGAGCGCGGCACGACGGTCACCGTGCTCTTTACGGACACCAATGATATGGATTAGGAGAAAGACCATGAAATTAAAGGAGCTGCTTGCGGGGATCGCGGTATTGGAGACCAACGCGCCGATGGACATGGAGATCGGCGGCGTGGGCTATGCGTCGAATCAGGTGCAGGCGGGCGAGCTGTTTGCCGCGGTGCCGGGCTACGCGACGGACGGGCACAAGTATATCCCCGACGCCATTGCGCGCGGCGCGGCGGTGATCCTCTGCGAGCGCGATATGCCGGACAGCACGCCGTGGGTGCGCGTGGCCTCGACGCGGGCGGCGCTGGCGCAGCTCGGCGCGAACTGGTACGGCCATCCGGCCGAGGCCATGCAGGTGATTGGCGTGACCGGCACGAACGGCAAGACCTCCGTGACGTATCTGCTCAAAACACTGCTGGAAACGGCGCTTGGCGCGAAGGTCGGCCTGATCGGCACGATCTGCAATCTCATCGGCGACGAGGAGCTGCCGACGGAGCGCACCACGCCGGAGAGCTTTGCACTGCAAGGAATTCTGGCCAAAATGCGCGACGCGGGCTGCACGCACGTGGTGATGGAGGTGTCCTCTCACGCGCTCTATCTGCACCGCGTGGATGAGATTCCCTTCCGCGTGGGCGCGTTTACGAACCTGACGGAGGACCATCTGGACTTCCACGGCACGATGGAAAACTACCGCAGGGCCAAAGCGCTGCTCTTTACCCGCTGTGAAAAGGGCGTGTTCAATCTCGACGACCCGACGGCGGAAAAAATGATTGCCGACGCCTCCTGCGAAATCTACACGGTCGGCACGACCGATAAGGCGCAGCTGGTCGGCGAGAATATTGAGCTGGGCGCTGACTATGTGCGGCTGACGCTGCGCGAGGGCGAAGAGACCGCGCAGCTCCGCATCGGCATCCCCGGCCGCTTTACGGTCAGCAATGCGCTGATCGCCGCCGGTATCGCGCGGCAGCTCGGCATTTCGCTTGACGCGGCGGCAACGGCGCTGTCCGGCGCGAAGGGTGTGAAGGGCCGCATCGAGGTCGTGCCCACGCCGGGCAGGGATTACACCGTGCTCATCGACTATGCGCACACGCCGGACGGACTAGAAAACGTGCTGCACTCCGTCCGCGACTTCTGCCGGGGCAGGCTGATCGTCGTTTTCGGCTGCGGCGGCGACCGCGACCGCGCAAAGCGCCCGATCATGGGCCACATTGCCGAAACGCTTGCCGACTTGGTCATTGTGACCTCGGATAACCCCCGCACGGAGGAGCCGATGGCAATTATCCGCGACATTCTGACCGGAATGACCCGAAAGCCTGCGCTTGTAGAGGAAAATCGCCGCCGCGCAATTCGACAAGCCTTGCGTTATGCGCAAAAAAATGATATAGTAGTCCTCGCCGGTAAGGGACATGAAACCTACCAGATTCTCGGGACGGAAAAAACACATCTGGATGAACGCGAGGAGGTTGCCTCGGCTTTATGGGAAAGCAAATGATCTCCTTGGGGCAGGCTGCGGCATGGTGCGGCGGCCGCGTCTCCGAGGCATATCAGGATATTACATTTTTCGGCGCGAATTTCGACACGCGGCGGCTTGCCGCCGGCGAGCTGTTTGTCGCGCTGAAGGGGCAGCGCGACGGCCATGAGTTTGCCCGCGCGGCAATCGAGCGCGGCGCGGCTGCTGTTCTGGCCAGCGAGCCACTGCCGGAGGACATTCCGGCCATCTATACGGACGACACGCGCAGGGCGCTGCAGAGCATCGCGGCGGCGTGGCGGCGGCAGCTTACCTGCAAGGTCGTCGGCGTAACCGGCAGCGTCGGCAAGACGACGACGAAGGAAATGATCGCCGCCGTGCTTTCGCAGCGCTACCGCACAGTGAAGACCGTGCAGAACTTCAATAACGACATCGGCGTGCCGGTGATGCTGCTGCAGCTGCCGCCGGAGTGCGAGATGGCGGTGCTGGAAATGGGCATGAACCACTTTGGTGAGCTGTCCGTCCTGACGCGGCTGGCGCAGCCCGATCTGGCGCTCATCACGAATGTCGGTACGATGCACATTGAAAATCTCGGCTCCCGCGAGGGAATTCTAAAGGCAAAGCTGGAGATTCTGGAGGGACTGCGGCCGGGCGGCCGCGTTGTATTCAATGGCGACAACGACCTTCTGTCCCGCGAGGCGGAGCGTTACGGCGCGATTACCTTCGGCATGAGCGAGGACTGCGCGGTGCGCGGCAGTGATCTTCAGACGCACGACGGACAGACGGACTTCACTGTCACCGCCGGAAGACTGCGGTTTCCCGTGACGCTGCCGCTGACCGGAGAGCATAACGTTCTCGATGCGCTGGCGGCTGCGGCGGTCGGACTGGAGTTCGGCGTTTCGCCGGAGCAGATCAGCGCGGCGCTGCAAAATTTTCAGAACACCGGCCACCGGCAGCGCCTGCTGACCGTCGGCGGCGTGCAGATCATCGACGACTGCTACAACGCTGGGCCGGAGTCCATGCGCGCGGCGCTAAATGTGCTGGCGCAGGCCAAGGGGCGGCGCATTGCGGTGCTCGGCGGTATGCTGGAGCTGGGCGATTATGCCGCGCAGGCGCATTTCGACGTCGGCGCGTATGCCGCCGGACGGGCGGAGCTGCTGTATGCCTACGGCGAAAACAGTGATAATTACGTGCGCGGCGCAGCGGAAAACGGCCTGACCCGCGCAAGAAAATTCGACACGCACGAGGCGCTTTTCGCCGCGCTGCGCACGGAGCTGCGCGCCGGCGATACGGTGCTGCTCAAGGGCAGCCGCGGGATGCACATGGAGCGTGTGCTTGAATTACTGACAGAAGACAGCAAAAACGGAGGAAACTGATATGGGTGCGAATATTTACTGGGTGCTCGGCGCGGTAATTGCGGGCTTTGTGGCCGCGGTGCTGCTGGGGCGGGTGCTGATTCCGGCGCTGCGGGCGCTGAAGGCGGGCCAGTCCATCCGTGAGGTCGGCCCGAAGTGGCACAACGGCAAGGCGGGAACGCCGACGATGGGCGGCCTCGTGTTTATCGCGGCCTCGGCGCTGTGCATTCCGTTCAGCATTTTCGCGCTCCGGAACGGGGAATATTCGCAGCTTCTGGTGCTGGCGCTTGCGCTGATGTTCGGCGCAATCGGCTTCTATGACGACTTCATCAAGGTCAAGAAGAAGCGCAACCTCGGCTTGACGGGCCTGCAGAAGCTGGTGCTTCAGGTCGCGGCGGCAGTCATTTTTCTGCTGGCGATGCACTACACCGGCGCACTGAAATACGACCTGTATATTCCGTTTGTCAAGGAGCCGGTCGTCTCCGTGCCGCCGGTGCTGTACCTGATCGTTGCAATTTTTGCCATCGTTGGCTGCGTGAACGCGGTCAACCTGACTGACGGCATCGACGGCCTCGCCACGGGCGTTACGATGCCGGTGATGGTGTTTTTCACGCTGGTTGCCGTTTCTATGAAGCGGCTGGGGCTGGCGACCTTTCCGGCGGCACTGCTGGGCGGTCTGGGCGGCTTCCTGAGCTATAATTTCTACCCCGCCAAGGTGTTCATGGGCGACACCGGCTCGCTGTTTCTCGGCGGCGCGGTCGTCGGCATGGCCTTCGCGCTGGATATGCCGCTGGTGCTGCTGCTCGTCGGTCTGATCTATATCATCGAAACGCTTTCCGATATCATTCAGGTCACGTATTTCAAGCTCTCCCACGGCAAGCGCGTGTTCAAAATGGCGCCGATTCACCACCACTTTGAAATGTGCGGCTGGTCGGAGAAGAAAATCTGGACGGTTTTCGTCTCCGTTACCGTGCTCATGTGCGTGCTGGCGTGGTTCGGCGTGAAGAATTGGTTTTAATTCGGTAACTCTCTGAGAGGAGGTCGTCAATGCCCCGCGAGTTGTCGCTTCGCGCGGGAAATCGCAAGACGACAAAGAGCGATCTCGGCGCAATTGATCTGCCGTACTTTTTCCTGACCCTGCTGCTGGTCGCCGTCGGGCTGATCGTGCTGCTTTCGGCAAGCTACGCGCGGGCGTACCATGTGACGGGGAACTCTGCCAGCTATTTTACAAGCCAGCTCGTATTTGCCCTGATGGGCATTGCGGTCATGCTGCTGGTCAGCCGCGTGCCTTACGACTGGTACCGCAAATTCTACCGCGCGATCTACGCCGTGACGGTGCTGCTGCTTCTGGCGGTGCTGCTCGTCGGCACGAACGTCAATGGCGCGACGCGGTGGATCAACCTCGGCTTTACCCAGTTTCAGCCCTCGGAAATCGCCAAATTCTCTCTGATTCTGACGCTTTCCGTCATTATGAGCCGCTATCGCGACGAAATCAAATCGCTGCGGGTGTTTTTCCTGTGCGCCGGTTCGCTGCTGCTGATCGCGGTGCTGCTGATTCTGGAGCCGCATTTTTCTGCGACGATTATCATTGCCTCGCTGTGCTTCTGCATGATGGCAGTCGGCGGGGTCAACTGGAAATATCTGGGTCTGGTGATGGCCCTCGGCGGCGCGGGGCTGCTGCTTCTGCTGCTGACCGGCGGCTATACGAGCGAGCGCATCACCGCGTGGCTCGATCCGGAATCCGATCCGCTGGACTCCGGCCTGCAGATTTTGCAGTCGGAATACGCCATCGGCTCCGGCGGCCTGCTGGGGCTGGGGCTTGGCAAGGGGCGGCAGAAGTATCTCTACCTCCCCGAGGAGCATAACGATTATATTTTTGCGATTGCCTGCGAGGAGCTGGGCTTTCTCGGCGCGGCGGCGATTTTGCTGCTGTTTGCCATGCTCATCCTGCGCGGCTACTGGATTGCGATTCATGCGCGCGACCGCTTTTCCATGCTGCTGGGCATGGGGCTGACGACGCTGCTTGCGCTGCAGGTGCTGCTCAATGTGGCGGTCGTGACGAACCTTCTGCCCGCGACGGGCATTTCGCTGCCGTTCTTCTCCTCCGGCGGAACGGCGCTGATCATGCAGCTTGCCGAATGCGGCATCGTGCTGAACATTTCCAGAAGCATCGAGGGCGCCTCCGGCGCATAGAAGAAAGGAGCGGAGCGCATGCGGGTGATTTTTACCTGCGGCGGCACAGGCGGGCATATCAATCCCGCGCTTGCTGTTGCAAAGATTCTTCGCGAACGCAGACCGGACTGCGAAATTCTGTTTGTCGGCGCGGACGACGGCATGGAGACCAAGCTGGTTCCGCGCGAGGGCTTCCGGATTGAGACGGTTACGATTTCCAACTATCTCAGAAGCATCACGCCCGCCGCGCTGTGGCATAACGCCAAGGCGGTGGTCACCATTCGCCGCGCCCTGCGCAAGGCCGATCGAATCATCCGCGAGTTTCAGCCCGACGTCATCCTCGGCACCGGCGGCTATGCCAGCTATCCGACGCTGCGCATGGGCGTGAAAAACGGAATCCCGACGGCGCTGCACGAATCCAACGCCGTGCCGGGCCTCGCCACGCGGCTGGTGTGCGACAAGGTGGATAAAATTCTCGTCAGCTTTGCCGAAAGCCGCAAGGAATATAAGCATCAGGACCGCGTGATTCCGGTCGGAATGCCGGTGCAGGAGGCCTTTCTCTTTGCCAAGCGCGACGAGGCCCGCCGGGAGCTGGGCTTGGGCGACATGCCGCTCATCGTTTCGGCG
This sequence comes from uncultured Oscillospiraceae bacterium, assembly GCA_934668285.1. GTDB lineage: Bacteria > Bacillota > Clostridia > Oscillospirales > Oscillospiraceae > JAZOXB01. The sequence goes on from CAKUNB010000035.1 coordinate 7,810, forward strand.
TGGGGCAGCCTCGGCGCGCGGGAGATGAACAAGAAAATCACCCGCTTTATGGAGCTGGAATGCAAGGACAACTGCTTCCGCCACATCCACGCGACCGGCTCGTTCGGCTGGCGCTGGATGCCGGAGTATGTGAAGGAGCATGGGGTCGATCTGGCGGCGCATCCGCTGATTACCATGCAGGAATATATTTATAATATGCCGACCCTGATGGCGGCGGCGGATTTGATCATCAGCCGCGCCGGAGCTTCGACGCTCAATGAGATTGCGGCAGCGGGCACGCCCTGCATCATCGTGCCCTCGCCGAACGTGACCAATAACCATCAGGAGAAAAACGCCAGAATTCTGGAGCAGCGCGGCGCGGCCGTGGTCATCCGCGAGGAGGACTGCGACGGCGACCGCCTGTACGCGGCAGCAAAGGAGCTGCTCAGCGACGATGCGCGGCGCGCCGCCATGCGCACGGCGCTGCGCGAGGTCGCGGTGGTGGATTCCGCCGAGCGGATTTATCGGATCATTCTCGAGCTTGCCAAGCAGGGCAGGCACTGAGGCACAGCCGCCGGTACGGCTGCATAGGATGAGGCAAATTTCCTTTTGGGAGGTTTGCCTATGGGGACTTACTGCATTGTGGGCGGCCCGCCGCTTTACGGCAGCGTGCCGATTCACGGCGCGAAGAACAGCGTCCTGCCGATTCTGGCGGCGACGCTGGTAACGGGCGACACCTGCGAGCTGCACAACTGCCCCGCACTCACGGATGTGGACGACGCGCTCGAGCTGCTGCGCTGCCTTGGCTGCGCGGCGGAGCGGAGCGGGGGCGTGCTGCGGGTCGACACTGCGGACGCAAGGCCGACGGAGCTTCCGGCGGCGCTGATGAAGCGGATGCGCGCGGGCGTGCTCTTTCTCGGCGCGATGCTGGCGCGTTTTTCCCGCGCCGAGCTGTACCATCCCGGCGGCTGCCCGCTCGGGGAGCGGCCGATTGACCTGCATCTGCGCGGACTGCGCCTGATGGGTGCGGACTGCCGCTGCGACGGCGACGCGCTGCATTGTACCGCCGATCATCTGCACGGCTGCACGCTGGCGCTGTCGCTGCCCAGTGTCGGAGCGACGGAAAATCTACTTCTTGCCGCCCTCGGCTGCGAGGGCGAGGTCGTGCTCTGCAACGCCGCGCGGGAGCCGGAGATTGCCGATCTGATCGGCTTTTTGCGGGCCTGCGGCGCGGAAATTGTCGGGGACGGGACTTCCGTCCTGCGAATTACCGGAAAACGACCGCTGCACGGCGCGGTTTACCGCATCATGCCCGACCGGATGGAGGCGGCGACGTACTTAGCGGCGGCAGCCGCAACGCGCGGCAGGCTGCGCCTGCTCGACGCGCGGCCGGAGCATCTGGAGGCGGTGCTGCGCGTCCTGCGCGGCTGCGGCTGCCGGATAGAATTTGACGAAGGGGCGCTGACGCTTTCGTGCTCAGGCGTGACGGCGGTCAGCCCGATCATTACCGCGCCCTACGGCGGCTTTCCGACGGACGCGCAGGCGCCGTTTATGGCGCTGCTGGCGACGGCGGAGGGTGACAGCCTGTTTGAAGAAACGGTCTTTCCCGACCGCTTTCAGCACGTCCCCGCGCTGTGCGCGATGGGAGCAAAAATCACGACGGCCAAGCACTGCGCGCTGGTGCGCGGCGTGAAGCGCCTGCATGGCGCGGCGGTCACGGCGACCGATTTGCGCGGCGGCGCGGCAATGGTAATCGCGGCGCTGGCCGCGCAGGGGGAGAGCCGCATTGCCGCAACGCAGCATCTTGAGCGCGGCTACACGGCGCTTGCGCCGATTCTGGCCGACTGCGGCGCGGAGATTACGACAGAAGGATTGTAAGCCAATGGAGAACGAAAGAAGAAGGGAAGATGCCGCACGCAGGCAGCCGGCGGCAGGCAAGCGCAGAAGCTCCCCCGCAGCACGGGAAGCGCAGCGGCAGCGCGCAGAGCGCAAGGCTGCCGCGCAGCGTGAGCAGGAAACGGCCCGCCGCGCCGCGCCGGAGCACCGCGCGCCGCAGGAGGCGGAGCCAGCCGCGCCGCAGCCGGTGCAGAAAACGCCGGTGCGCCGCGAAAAGCGCGACTCCCGCGCCGCACAGACGGCGCAGCGCCACCGCGAGGAGCGCAAGGAAAATGCCCGCCTCTCCGATCTGCGGCAGAAGCAGAAGCGCAAGGCCAAGCAGCGCACGAGCAAGTCGCTGCCGATCGACGTCTGGAAGCGGCTGCTGATCATGGCGGTTGTCGTTGCCGCGCTGGCGCTGAGCATGATTATTTTCTTCCGCGTCCGGAACATCGAGGTGCGCGGCAATCTGTTCTATTCCGGCGAGGAGATCAGCGCCGCGACGTCGATTGCCGACGGCGACAATCTGCTGACGCTCTCGCGCGGGCAGATTGCGGGCAGCGTGATGGCGCAGCTGCCATATATTGAAAGCGTACAGGTCACCCGCCGCCTGCCGGATACCATCGTCGTAACGGTGACGGAGTATGAAACGACCTACGCCGTGCAGGATGTCTCCGGCGCCTGGTATCTGATGACCGCGACGGGCAAGCTGACCGAGCAGGTCTCGGAAACGGCGGCAAGGGAGCACATCGTGGTCGAAAATCTCTTGCTCACCAGCCCGACCGTCGGGCAGCAGGCCGTCCCGTCCGCCGAGGAGGGCAAGGAGGAGGCGGCCAGCCGTCGGCTTTCGACGCTCTGCACCCTCCTGCACGAAATCGAGGCGGCTGATCTGGTGCGCGAGGTGCGTTCGGTCAACGTCCTGTCCTCCTCGAGCATGAGCCTGTGGTACGGCGAGCGCTTCAACGTTGAGCTGGGCGACAGCGACAGGCTGGCTTACAAGCTGGAGTACCTGAAGCTGATTCTCGCCGAGCAGAAGGACTACGTAACCGGCACCATCGACCTCAGCCTTGCCAACGGCAACGAGGCCTATGTGATTCCGAATCAATAGATTCCTGTGAAAAATGTAAATAATTTTGGCAAAAACGAGAAATTCTATTGACCTACGGAGAATTTCACGGTAAAATAAAACAGTATAATTTTAGCATGTCATACACTGTCGATTTTCAGTATACATAGGAGGAGATCAATCATGTCCGAAGTTTACGCAGATAAGGTAGTAAATATCAAGGTGATCGGCGTCGGCGGCGCCGGCAATAACGTTGTGAATCGTATGATCGACAGCCGGATCAGCGGCGTTGAGTTTATCGTCGTCAATACCGACCGGCAGGATCTGAATAAATCCAAGTGCGAGAACAAGCTCCAGATCGGCGAGAAGCTGACCAGCGGCATGGGCGCAGGCTCCAAGCCCGAGATCGGCAAAAAGTCCGCCGAGGAGAGCAGAGCCGCCATTTCCAAGGTTCTTGAAGGAACTGATATGGTCTTTATCACCGCCGGTATGGGCGGCGGCACCGGCACCGGCGCAGCTCCCATCATTGCCGATCTGGCGCATGAGGCGGGCATCCTGACTGTCGGCGTCGTGACCAAGCCCTTCCGCTTTGAGGGCGCCAACCGCATGAAGCAGGCCGAGGAGGGCATCCGCGCCCTGTCCGATAAGGTCGACTCGCTCATCATCATCCCGAACGACCGGCTGAAGTATGTCACCGATCAGAAGATCACCTTTGCCAACGCCTTCGGCATCGCCGACGACGTGCTCAAGCAGGCGGTTTCCTCAATCTCCGAGCTGGTCGGCTATTCTGACCGCGTGATTATCAACCTCGACTTTGCCGACGTTTCTTCCATCATGAAGAACGCGGGCCGCGCGCACATGGGCGTCGGCACCGCCTCCGGCCGCGAGAAGGCCGAGCAGGCCGCCATGGCCGCCGTTGCCAGCCCGCTGCTCGAAACGTCGATCAACGGCGCGACGGGCGTTTTGATCAACGTGACCGGCTCTGCCGATCTGGGTCTGGACGATGTCGAGACAGCTGCCAATATTGTTATGGAGGCCGCAAATCCCGAGGCGAATATCATCTTCGGCGCAACGTTTACCGAGGACTTCGAGGACGAGATGCGCGTAACCGTGATCGCCACCGGCTTTGACGATCAGAAGAAGCCGGAGAGCAAGGGCCTGTTCTCCAATGCAGGAGCCGCCCGCACAGCCGGTGCTGCCCGCTCGACCGCTGCTCCCGCTGCGCAGACCTCCGCGGAAGCTTCGGCAAATATCGATGATATTGACGAGATCTTTAAGATTTTCAACAAGTAAGAGGAACGAAAATGAATACCCGCCGCTGCAGTGCGGCGGGTATTTTACCGGCCCGCTCAATTTCTGACATTAAAGCGCGAAACAGCACTTGACGTTCTGAAAGAACGGAACAATACGAGTTCCGACGGAATAGAATTGGAGGCGCATTACCAATGAACAACCGTAACAAGCACTCGAATCCCGAGTGCGAGATGTACCGCGCGTTTTTGACGCTGAAAACGCCGGAGGAGGTGCATCAATTTCTCTGCGACCTGTGCACGCAGTCTGAGCTGAACGCGATTGAGCAGCGCTACGAGGTCGCGCGCATGCTCAGCGCCGGAATGATCTATAACAATATCCTCGCGCAGACAAAGGCAAGCTCCGCGACCATCAGCCGCGTCAATCGCAGCCTCGTCAACGGCTCCGGCTCCTATGAAATGGTCTTTGACCGCCTCGAGGAGACGAAATGAGCGCCTACGAGGCACTCGCGGGCGCTTACGACGGGCTGACGCAGGACGTCGACTACGGCGCAATCGCTGCATTTTTTGAAACGGTGCTGCAAAGCCTCGGCAGGAAGCCTGTAGACCTGCTCGACCTGGCCTGCGGCACCGGTTCTATGTCCGTGCTGCTCGCGCGGCGCGGCTATCGCGTCATCGGCGCGGATATTTCCGAGGAAATGCTGACCGTCGCGGCGCAGAAGGCGGCGGGGGAGGCCAATCCGCCCTTTTTTATCCGCCAGCCGATGCAGCGCCTGCGTCTGCCGCAGCCGGTGGATGCGGTGGCCTGCCTGCTCGACAGCCTGAACTATCTCGACGAGCCGGAGGACTGCAAAAAGACGATCGAGCGCGTGTTTCGTGCTCTGCGCCCGGGCGGCGTGTTTTTCTTTGATATCAACACGCCTACCAAGCTG
>CAKUNB010000036.1 GCA_934668285.1 uncultured Oscillospiraceae bacterium
TCATAGATGAGGTACTTCTGCTCGGGGTACTTGGTGGCGACTTCCTTCAGGTAGTCGGGCATCTGGTAGGTGCCGCAGATGATGAGGTCGTACTCGCCGGACTCGGAAACGTCGTACAGCGTGGAGAGCCAGGTGGGCTGATCTTCCTCGAGGCCGCCCATTTCGATGGTGGTGTACTCGATGCGGCCGGCAGCCTTCAGCGCCTGAAGACCGGCTTCGGCGGAGTCGAAGAAGGACTTGTCGCCGAGGTTACCGTTGACGAGGTTGCAGACGTTGTAAACCTTGCCGTCTTCCTGCGTGGGCTCTTCCTCAGCCTTGGTTTCGGTTGCGGGTTCGTCGCTCGACGCAGGAGCGTCGGTCTGCTCGGTGGGATTCTCAGCGGGGTTCGCACAGGCTGCCAGAGCAAGCACCATGACGAGCGCGAGAAGCAGAGCAATGAGCTTTTTCATTTTCTTTCCTCCAAAAAATTATTTATGTATCGATTCGATACGCCTTCATTCTAACGTCTTTCTTTGGAATTGTCAACAATAAATTTAAGAAGAATTCGGAATCACATTGACGGTTTGTACAAGGAGATGGATAAATGCACATCATATACACTAAAAAATTTTGTTTGCGGGCGGAGAAGCTGCCGCACTTGACATTGCGCTGTGGCCGGTTATAATGATAAGAGAGAAAAACGGAAGGGAAGTGCGGCAATGAAGACGAGGCTGCCAAAAATTGAACTCCATCTGCATCTGGACGGTGCGATTCCGAAGCGGCTGTTCTGGGAGCTGGCGCAGGAAAAGGGCGTTGCGCTGCCGGTGGACAGCTACGCCGCGTTCGAGCAGTGGCTTGTGCCTACCTCGCGCGCTTTGAGCTGCCGCTGCAGCTCATGCAGGACGCCGGGAGCATCGCGCGCGTTACGAGGGAGCTGCTGCTGGAGCTTGCGGCGCAGGGGCACATTTACGACGAGATCCGCTTTGCACCGCAGCTGCACTGCCGCGCGGGCCTTTCTCAGCGCGGCGCGATTGAGGCGGTGCTTGAAGGCAGAGCGGAGGCGCTGGCGCTGCTGCCGGACTACGACTGCGGAATTCTGCTGTGCGCCATGTCCGTCGGCGCGGCCTCGGCGAATATGGAGCAGAATCTGGAAACGGTGCGCCTTGCGCCGGATTACCTCGGCCGGGGCGTGGCCGGTATCGATCTCGCCGGAGCGGAGGGGCTGGTACCGCTTGCGGACTTCCGGCCGGTATTTGATCTGGCAAAGGAGCTTGGAATTCCGTTTACCTGCCATGCCGGCGATTCCGGCGGACTGGAGTCCATCGCGTCCGCGCTTTCCTTTGGCGCGGTCAGACTCGGACACGGCCACCATATTTATGACGACCCGGCGCTGTGTGCGCTTGCCATCGAGCGCGGCGTCACGCTGGAAATCTGCCCGAGCAGCAATATCCAGTGCAAGACGCAGCCGTCCTATGCCGCGCATCCGGCCAAAAAGCTGCTGGAGCTGGGCATGCGCATTTGTATCAGTACGGACAACATGACGCTCGCCGCCGTGACGCTGGACGACGAATACCGCCACTGCGTGACGGAAATGGGCTTTACCGAGCAGGATCTGCGCACGATGAACCGCTACGCCGCCGAGGCCGCCTTCCTGCCGGAGGAGAAACGCCGCCGCCTCCTGACCCGCCTCGCAGCAGAAGCCTGAGCAAAACGGCAGATACAATATATATTGTATTGACAAGTCGAGCGCCCTCTCCGGAGGGCGCTTTCTTGATGCGGCGCAATAGAAAAATTGTGCAGCAGGCAATTTTTTTCGGCAGATTGTACGATTTTTCGCTGCTGTTTTTGGTGATTATCCCCGATTGACAAACGGAAGAATTGAGAGTATACTTGAGTTAAATGATGAACACGTTTTCATTTTCAATGGTGCTTGCAAATGAAAAATCAAGGATTTTCTTTGGAGTATATCTGAAAATAGCAAGTGTTCCGAATCTATTTAAGAAATTACGGGCGCGGAAACGCCTATTTTTTCGATCGATGATGAAAACGTATTCATAAGTCTTTCGACAGGAGGGTCTGCAATGTTCGCCGGCAAACAGCTGTGGGATCGAAGCTTCACGGAGCACATGCAGCAGCGCGAGATCGACGGGCTGCGCTACGACGTCTATCCGAATCTGCCGAAGAATCTGTACGCGGCCCTGCAGCAAACGGCTGCGGCCTATCCCGACCGGATCGCCGTCGTCGACGACGACGGTACCCGCCTGACCTACTCGGCGCTGCTGCGCATGGTCGACCGTTTTGCCTACTTCCTCAGCAACCGCTTCTCTGTCGGCGCAGGGAAGCATGTGGCGCTGATGCTCTACAGCGGCGCGGTGTTCTGCGTTTCCTACCTCGCGCTGACGAAGCTCGCAGCGGTCACGCTGGCCCTGCCGACCAAGTTCCGCCGCGAGGAGGTCCTTGCGCTGCTGGAAAAGTCAGACGCGGCGCTGATTCTGTGCGATGTTGACTATGCCGACTGGATGGCGCCGCTGCGCCGCAAGGGCACGCAGTGTCTGGTGACCGGCCACTCGGCCGAGAGCCTTGCGCCGTATCTGTCCCAGATTCCCGCGCAGGCAGACGCGCGGTGCGGCGGAGAGGAAACCGATCCGGCCATTCTGATGTACACCTCCGGAACGACCTCCCTGAGCAAGGGCGCGCTGCTGACGAATCTCAACGTGATGCACTCCGTGGAAACCTACCGCTCGCTGCTCGGCATCACGCCGGAGGACAAGACGGTGATCGGCGTGCCGATCTATCACGTGACCGGCCTGATTGCGCTGCTGAGCCTGTTCCTCTATGTTGGCGGAACAGTATATTTACACAAACGCTTTAACGCAACAAGAATTTTACGCTGTGTTGAACAGGAGGGGATCACCTTCCTGCATGGCGCGCCGACGGTGTTCTCTCTGCTGCTGCAGGAAAAGGCGAGCTTTCCACACCTGCCGTCGCTGCGGCTGATCCTCTGCGGCAGCAGCTATATGCCAAAGGAAAAAATTCTGGCCATGCACGACTGGCTGCCGGAAACGGAGTTCCGGACGGTTTACGGCATGACCGAAACCTCCTCGCCCGCCACGCTTTTTCCCTGCGACACGGCGACCAGTCCTTATATCACCTCCTGCGGCCTGCCGGTGCCGTGCCTGTCGATGCGGGTCGTCGACGAGCAGGGCGCAGAGCTTCCACTGATGCAGGTTGGCGAGGTGCAGATGAAGGGCACGGTGATCCTGCGGGAGTACTACAAGCAGCATGTGCCCGAGCTGAGCGACGACGGCTGGCTTTCGACCGGCGATATGGGATATTTTAATGAACAGGGCTATCTTTTCCTCGTCGACCGCAAGAAGGATATGATCAACCGCGGCGGGGAAAAGATTTGCAGCTACGACGTCGAGCACGCGCTGTACCATCTCAAGGGCGTTGCAGATGCTGCGGTCGTCGGAATTCCGGATGAAACCTACGGCGAGGTCGCCGCGGCGGTGGTAGTCCCGCAGCCCGGCGTGAGGCTGACGCAGGAGGGACTGCAGGAGCAGTTGGCCGAGCGGCTGGCCCGCTACAAGATTCCGGCCAGAATCCTCTTTGCCGGGCAGCTTCCGACGACGGCGAACGGAAAAATCGACAAAAAGCTGCTGCGCAGCCGGTTCCGCGACTAGCCGGTATGGCGGTGAAAAATCGCCGGATTGCGCAGATGATGAAAACGTATACATAACAGCCGGTTTATCAAAAACCGCGCCATCGGGAGGAAGCTATGAAACGACCGGTATTTATGACAGGCGAGCAGGCGGCGCAGATGATCGAAAGCGGCAAGACGATTGCCACCATCGGCATGACGCTGGTTTCCGCCTCGGAGACGATTTTAAAGGCGCTGGAGCAGCGCTTTCTGGAAACGGGCGCGCCGAATCAGCTGACGCTGCTGCACTCCTGCGGCCAGAGCGACCGCGACCGCGGCATTCAGCATTTTGCTCATGAGGGCATGCTGGCGCGGATCGTCGGCGGCCACTGGGGGCTGCAGCCGAAGATCATGAAGCTGATTGCGGAAAACAAGCTGCTGGCCTACAACTTCCCGCAGGGGCAGTTCGCGCAGCTCTACCGCAGCATGGCGGGCGGCGAGCCGGGCAAGATCACCAAGGTCGGCCTCGGCACCTTCATCGACCCGCGCATGGGCGGCGGCAAGATGAACGAGCTGACGAAGGACGCGCCGGAGCTGATCGACGTGGTGACGATCGGCGGGGAGGAATACCTTCGCTACAAGCCGATTCCGATCGACTATTGCATCATCCGCGGTACGCGGATCGATGAAAACGGCAACCTTTCGACCGAAGAAGAAGCCATGAGCCTCGAGGTCTTCTCGGCGGTGATGGCCTGCAAGCGCTTCGGCGGCAAGGTCATCGCGCAGGCAAAATATAAGGTCGCCGCCAACACCATCCACTGCAAGCAGGTGACGGTGCCCGGCGTCTTTATCGACGCGGCGGTGATCTGCCCCGAGCCGGAGGTCGACCACCGGCAGACGCACAGCTTCGCCTTCAATCCCGCCTACTGCGGCAATGTCCGCGTGCCGGACGGCGGCGAGAGCGCCATTCCGCTGACGGTGCGCAAGGTCATCGGCCGCCGCGCGATGATGGAGCTGTCGGCCAACGATATTCTCAACGTGGGAACAGGAATCCCGAACGACGTTGTCGGCCCGATCATTGCGGAGGAGGGCATTTCCGACGATGTGACCATCACGGTCGAGTCGGGCATTTACGGCGGCGTGCCGATGGGCGGCATCGACTTCGGCATTGCAAAGAACAATTTCGCGCTGGTTCGCCACGACGACCAGTTTGATTTCTACAACGGTCAGGGCGTTGACATCACCTTCATGGGCGCCGGACAGATCGACGCTGAGGGCAACGTCAACGCGACGCGGCTGGGACCGAATCCCACCGGCGCGGGCGGCTTCATTGACATCACGACCAACGCCAAGCACGTGGTCTTCTGCTCGACCTTCACCGGCAAGGGGCTGGAATGCGACTTCACCGGCGGCAAGCTGAGAATTGTCAAGGAGGGCAGCCTGATCAAGTTTGTCAATCAGCTCCAGCAGGTCTCCTATAACGGCCTGATTGCCCGCAAAAAGGGCCAGAAAATGCACTATGTCACCGAGCGCGCCGTCTTTGAGCTGCGGCCGGAGGGGCTGGTGCTGACGGAGATTGCCGAGGGGATCGATCTGCAGACGCAGATTCTTGACCTGATGGAGTTCCGGCCGATCATCAGCAGACGGCTGCGGGTCATGCCCGCGGCGATCTACCGCGACGGCGTATTTGGACTGAAGCAACTGTTAGCAGAAAAAGGAGGAAGCATATGAAACAGGTAGTGTTGGTATCCGGCGTTCGTCTGCCGGTCGGCTCGTTCGGCGGCAGCCTGAAAACCGTCAGCGCCATCGATATGGGCGCAATGGTCGTCAAGGAGGCCGTCGCCCGCGCGGGACTCGCGCCCGAGACGGTGGACGAGGTGATCGTCGGTCAGGTCGGCCAGATTGCGGAGTGCGGCTTTGTCGCGCGTGCCATCAGCCTGAAGGCAGGCCTGCCCAAGTAAACGACGGCCTATTCCGTCAACCGCCAGTGCGGCTCCGGCCTGCAGGCCATTGCCGACGCGGTGATGGAGATTCAGACCGGCCACGCCGAGGTCGTGGTCGCAGCGGGCGCGGAGAATATTTCTCAGCTTCCGTACTATGTAAAGGACGCCCGCTGGGGTGCGAGAATGGGGCACAAGGTCTTTGAGGACGGCGTGATCGACATTCTGACGTGGCCGCTGAACAACAGCCACAACGGCGTTACGGCGGAGAACGTGGCCAATCAGTTCCACGTGACCCGCGAGGAGCAGGACGAATTCGCCCTCGAGAGCCACAGACGCGCGGTTGCGGCGATCAAGGCCGGAAAATTCCGCGAGGAAATCCTGCCGGTGGAGCTGAAGGACCGCAAGGGCAACGTTACGGTGTTCGACACCGATGAAGGACCCAGAGACGGCCTGACCATCGATAAGCTGCAGAAGCTGCGCCCCTGCTTCGTCAAGGAAAACGGCACCGTTACCGCCGGTAACTCCTCCAGCCTGAACGACGGCGCGGCCGCAGTGGTCGTGATGTCGGCGGAGAAGGCGGCGGAGCTTGGCATCGTGCCGAAGCTGGCCATTGAGGGCTTTGCCGTCGCCGGCCTGGAGGCCGAGATCATGGGCTACGCCCCGAAGCTGTCGAGCGAAAAGCTCGCCAAGGAGCTGCAGCTCGACCTGAAGTCCATCGACATGTTTGAAATCAACGAGGCCTTTGCAAGTCAGGCCTACGCGGTGCGCCGCGACCTCGGGCTGGATCCGGAGAAGGTCAATATCTACGGCGGCGGCATCTCCATCGGCCATCCTATCGGCGCGACCGGCTGCGTGCTTGCGGTCAAGGTGCTCTATGAGCTGCAGCGCACCGACAAGAAGGACGCCATGATCAGCATGTGCATCGGCGGCGGCCAGGGCATTTCAATGTACTTTACCAAATGGGAAGGGGCTGCAAAATGAAACTTAGTGAGCTGAAAACGGTTGCCGTCATCGGCGCCGGTGATATGGGACACGGCATCGCGCAGGTTGCGCTGATGGCGGGCTACCACGTGAATCTGTGCGATATTAAGCAGGAATTTGTCGATCGCGGTATTTCCCGCATCTACGCCAGCCTCGACAAACTGTGCACGAAAGGGAAAATTGACGCGGCGCGCGTCGAGGCGATCAAAAACGGCGGCATCAGCAGCTATACCGTCATCGAGGATGCCGTGGCCGATGCGGAGCTGATCATCGAGGCCGTGCCGGAGCGGCTGGACATTAAAAACAGCACACTCTCCCGCATTTCGTCCGCCTGCAAGGAGACGGCGGTGATTGCGACCAACTCCTCGACCATGAGCATCACGCTGCTGGCCAAGGCGGTCAGAAAACCGGAGAATATGGTCGGCATGCACTACTTTAACCCCGCCGTGCTGATGAAGCTGGTGGAGGTCATCTGCGGCGACGAGACGAGCGAGGAGACGACGGACTTTGCCCGCGCCTACGCCGAGCACGTCGGAAAGACCGTGGTCGTTGCGCGCAAGGATCGACCGGGCTTTATCGCCAACCGCATTGTTGCGCCGGTCGTGGTCTACAACGGACTGTGCGTCGATGTGGACGGCATTACGCCGACGGATATCGACCTTTCCATGATGAAAACCGGCCAGAAGATGGGGCCGATGGAGCTGGCGGACTACACCGGCGTCGACGTGACCTCCTTCTGTCAGGATTATTACCACGAGCACCTCTCGCCGGAGTACGGCCCGTCCGAGGCGGCAAAGAAGCTGCTGGCGGAAAAGCATCTCGGCAAGAAGACCGGCAGCGGCTATTACGACTGGAGCGCGGGCGGCCGGCCGGTGCTCGACGAGAAGCTTTACACGGGCAAATACGACCCGAAAATTCCGAATTTCATCCAGGCAAACGAGGCCTGCAAGCTCTACGAGGAGGGCGTGTGCTCTCTGGAGGAGTGCGACACGGCGATCCGCCTCGGCTACAACATGTGCGGGCCGATTGACTACATTCAGGCCTTCCTGCCGGAGGAAATCGTTGCTGCGCTCAACGGGGCGGCCGATCACTTCGGCAAGGAAATCTTCCGCCCCACAAAGACGATCGCGACCGGCGCTTACCGGCGCTGACGCACCTGAAAAAACAGCACAGGGATTGCGCAGGCATGCTTGAACTTCACTGCCGGATATGGTATAATATGGCAGTAATACGTATTCATACGGAGTTTTTTATGGAAATTCCCTGTTTACAGGGCCTTCTAAAATCAAGCCAGAACAGCGAGGAACAAGCATGAAGCTGAATAATGTAGCAACCTCCAAGGACGTGGCGATGCTCGCGGGAGTGTCGCAGGCAACGGTTTCCCGCGCCTTTTCCAACAGCGCAAACCTTGCGCCGGAGACAAGAATGCGCGTCATGGAGGCGGCCAATACCCTGAATTACAAACCCAACGCACTGGCGCGGAGCTTAGTTTCGACCCACAGCAACATCATCGGCATCGTCAAGGGGTATTCGCAGAATACCGTCTTTGCAGAGATGCTGTCCGAGGTCGTCTATGGCCTGCAGAGAGCGGACAAGCGCGTGATCTATTTTGAAGCCGAGAAGAACGACTCAATTGATAGCCTGACCGACAAGATTATGCAGTATCAGATCGAGGGTCTGATCCTGATGTATGCGAACCTGACCTCCGATCTGACGCTCAGCTGCCGCCAGCGGGATATTCCGGTGCTGCAGATGCACCGCTATTCCAAGGCGCTGCGCGCCAACGCCGTCCTTCCCGATAACGCGCGGGCGGCAGCCGAGGCGGCAACGCTGTTCGTCGAGCGGGGCTTCCGGAACTTTGTCTATATGGGCGGCGAAATTAACTCGTCGTCGAATATGGAGCGGCAGCTCGGCTTTCTGAAGCGGCTGGAGCACTTCGGCTTTAACAATCCTATCGTGCGCAACGGGCTGTATACCTATGAATCCGGCCGCGACACGATGCGCGCACTGGCCCCGAAGCTGCCGCTGCCCTGCGCAATTCTCTGCGGCAACGACCTGATGGCCTTCGGCGCCATCGACGTGCTGAAATACGAGCTTGGCCTTCGCGTCGGCGAGGATGTCGCCCTCATCGGCTTTGACAACAGCTTTATCGGCGAGTGGCCGTCGTATTCCCTCAGCTCCTTTGCCCAGCCGATTGCGGAAATGGCGCAGGACGGCCTGACTCTTTTGTTTGCAAACATCAATGACCATAGCATGGCGCCGGTCGAGCGCCGCTACCCGCTGGTGCTCATCGAGCGCGGAACAACAAAACAGGTAAAATAAAAGGAGGAGAGCAATGAAATTTGTCCGAGAAAGCGAAGCGCACAGCGATGTGTTTGACGCGCCCTACAAGCGCAAGATCACACACATCATCACGCCGTGGTCGGTCGGGTCGCAGCATGTCTGGCTTGGCACCTGCACCTATCCGCCCGGATTTACCAGCAACCCCCATGCGCACGAGGCGCAGGAGGAGACCTTCTACTGCATCAGCGGGAAGGGCCAGATCAAGGTGAATGATACCGTTTTCGATCTGGTGCCGGGAGACACGGTGTTTGTCGAGCCGGGCGAGGTGCATATGTGCCTGAACCTGCACGGCACCGAGGATTTCAAGGTGGTTTCCGTGGTAACACCGCCGTTTTCCGAGGCGGGCTTCCGGCAGGATCATACACCTAAGAAATAATTTTTTTCGGTAACGTGAATACGTATGCAAGTTGACGATACAAGCACCCGCGTTTTTTCATCAAAAATAGAGAAAAATTGTGAAAATGTATATACAAGATCGAGCTTTCTCGGCGAGTTTTTGTAAATAATGCAGGAGCAATATGACATTTTCAAATTCCGGCAACAGATATATCTGGAAACGTATGCAGACACGCCGCCCGAATTGCTCAAAATTCCGGCGCAAAACGACGGCGCAGCACGAACGATTACTTTTATTTGGAGGCTCGTATGGCGGAAAAACTTAGAATGAAGGCCGAGAACGCAACCGGCAAGAAAAATCTATTCCTGAAATTCATCCAGAGGTCAGGCCTGCTCCTGATTCTCGTCGCACTGATGATTCTCGCATCCATCCTTTCCCCGAAATTTTTAACCTATAAGAACCTGTTCAACATCCTGCGGCAGATTTCGATCCTCGGCGTGCTTGCCGTCGGTATGACGTTCGTCATTATCAGCAACGGCATTGACCTCTCGGTCGGCAACGTGCTGTCGCTTTCCTGCGTGCTTGTCCCGCTGGTAGCGCCGCTGGTCAATAACAACATCATCCTGATCTGCCTGATCTGCATCGCGGCGGGCGCCTTCATGGGCACCTGCACCGGCACGCTGATCGCCTACGGCGGCATGCAGCCCTTCATGGCGACCTTCGGCATGATGACCATCGCGGAAGGCCTTGCCTTTATGCTCAGCGACGGCCGCCCGATCATCCTCAGCGATACCCGCTGGACAACCTTCGGCAACGGCTCGACCGCCGGTCTGCCGAACCTCGCGATCATCTTCATCATCATCGTCCTGATCGGTCAGTTCGTTATTTCCAAGACGCTCTACGGTGTGAATACCTACGCCATCGGCAATAACGACGTCGCCACCCGCCTTTGCGGCATCAACACCAAGCGCACCCGCCTGTTTGCCTACATTATCAGCGGCGCGCTCGCGGCGGTCGGCGGCCTTCTGATGACGGCGCGCGTCGGCGTCGGCGACCCCGGCATCGGCGGCGACTATTCCCTCGACGCGATTGCCTCGGTCATCGTCGGCGGTACCCGTATGGGCGGCGGCTACGGCAGCGTCCTGAAATCCTTCCTCGGTGCGGCCATGATCGGTATTCTGAACAACGTGTTCAACCTGCTGGGTATTTCCGCTTACCCGCAGATGGTATTCAAGGGTTTGATCATTATTTTCGCTGTCCTGATGGGGCAGAAGAAGAAATAATGTTTGAACATATATTATTCGAAGGGAGACAAACAAATGACAAAGAAGATTCTCGCATTGATCCTCGCACTCGCAATGCTGTCTGTTCTGTTCGTTGGCTGCGCCGGCGAAACCGAACCGACGCCGACCGATGCACCTGTATCGGCTGACACCGACAATCCCACGGAAGCACCCAGCAGCGCAACCGGAGACCTCGATCTCAGCTCCAAGAAGGTTGGCTTTGCACAGGACACCCTGAACCAGCCATGGAGAAGCAATCAGGCAGACTGTGTCGTCAATGAATTTGCCAAGTACGGCATTACCTGCACCGTCACCGACGGCCAGGGGAGCTCTGAGACCCAGACTGCGAACATTGAGGACATGATCGCCGGCGGACTTGACCTCCTGATGGTCAGCCCTGCGCAGGAAGCTGCACTGACCCCCGCTGTCAGCGCCGCCTACAAGGCCGGAATCCCCGTTGTCTGCATCGACCGCGGCATTACCAGCGATGACTTCACCTGCTATGTCCACGCGGATAACTACGCCATCGGCGGCATGGTCGCCGACTGGGTCGCCGAAAAGCTGACCGAGAAGTACGGCGAGCCGAAGGGCAAGGTTGTCGTTCTCGAGGGCGTCGCCGGCGCTACCACCACCGTGCAGCGCGGCACCGGCTTCATCAACCGCCTCGCAGAGGCTTATCCGAACATCGAGATCATTGCCAGCCAGCCTGCGGACTTCAACAGAGCGACGGCGATGACCATCATGGAAGACTTCCTGCAGACCTATGACCAGATCGATATCGTCTTCACCCACGCCGACGAGTCCACCATGGGCGCGGTTATGGCAATTGAGAACACCGACCGCCGCGACGAGATGCTCATCTGCTCCGTCAACGGCACGACCGAAGGCATCAAGGCGATCCTTGACGGCCGCATGGACATGACCGTCATGTACACCAACGCGTCGGGTCCGGGCGTTGAGATGGCCATTGAGATTCTGAAGGGCAACACCGTCCCCAAGAACATCACCATCGATCCGCTGGTCATTGACGCCAGCAACGCAAGCGACTACTACTTCGAAGGCACCTACTCTCCCGATCCTCTCGGACTGGATCAGTCCACCTACGAAACGAGCGACACCTACACCCCGCAAGGCTAACGGATCACCTACACGCAACACCCCCCTGCCGGCGGCGAAATCCGCCGGCAGGGTATGAGAGAACTGGAGTAAGCGATATGTCATTATTAAAAGTTGAAAACATTTGCAAATCGTTTCCCGGCGTAAAGGCACTGGACGACGTCACTCTGGAATATGAAAAGGGCGAGGTTCATGCCATGGTTGGCGAAAACGGCGCGGGCAAAACGACTCTCATGCGCGTGATCACCGGCATATACGCACAGGACGAAGGCGAAATCTATTTCGAAGGCGAAAAGGTTAGATTCCATAACACGCGTGAATCGCAGGACAAGGGCATTGCCATTATTCATCAGGAGCTGAATATGCCGGTCAATCTTTCGATTGCGGAATATATGTTCCTCGGCCGTATGCCCGTGACAAAGGTCGGAACCGTCAAGCGCAAGGTAGCGGCCGAGCGGTGCAAGGATCTTCTGACGACCGTCGAGATCGAGCGTGATCCGCGGACGAAGATCTCGGAGCTGACGGTCGCAGAGCAGCAGCTCGTTGAGATTGCCCGTGCGCTTTCGCTCAACAGCAAGCTGATCATCATGGACGAGCCGACCTCTGCGTTAAATAAGAATGAAGCGGCGAATCTGTTTAAGATCATCCGAAACCTCAAGCAGCAGGAGGTCACCATCATTTACATCTCCCATAAAATGGACGAGATTTTCGAAATCACCGACCGCATCACCATCATGCGCGATGGCCGCGTGATTGGGACGAAGCCCACAAAGAGCTTTACCCACGAAGAGATCGTGATGATGATGACCGGCAAGGACCTGAGCGACAACTATTTCGCAAAGGACGAGTCCAGAGCACCGGCCAGCCACGAGGGCCGCACACCGATTCTTTCGGTGCAGGGCATTACCTCGAACGCGCGCAATCTCAATACGGTCAGCTTTGACCTGTATGAGGGCGAGGTGCTCGGCATCGCCGGCCTGCTGGGCGCGGGCAGAACGGAGCTGTTCAAGGCCATCTTCGGCGCTGACCGCAAAACCGGCGGCGAGGTGTATCTGAACGGCAAGCCGGTCAAGATCCGCAGCACGACCGACGCAGTTAAGGCCGGCATTATGCTGCTCCCCGAGGACCGCAAGACCGAAGGCCTGATCCTGCAGATGTCGATCCGAGACAATATTATTGAGCCGTCGCTCAAGGCAATCTCCAAGTGCGGGCTGCTCAACCGCAAGAAGGCCAAGGTGCTGTCCAAGGAATACACGC
>CAKUNB010000037.1 GCA_934668285.1 uncultured Oscillospiraceae bacterium
GACGTGGCAATCTCGTGTAGGAAGTTCCGTATTCGCCATAAACTACCAAAATATCAAAACAATTCCGCGAGATTGCCGCGGCCCTTTCAGGGCCGACCGGCGAGCGGAGTGCCCGCATCTGTAATACGGATTCTTGATTAAAAATTGAATCAAGAATCCCGTGTGCTGCGCACACGCGCATCGTGCGTCCGCACGATGCGCCGTCTCATGCAGAATCTGACGCGCCTTTGGCGCTATAAAAAGCTTTTCAAGCTTTTTAACAGATTCTAGTATAAGACGGCAGGGCCGCCAACAGCTGCGACATCGCAATGACAAAATCGGACTTTTTTGACAAGCTGAGGCCGGAAACGCTGCTGCGCTTCCGGCCTCTTGCTTATTCGGCTTCGTAGAAGACCTTCATGCCCTTATAGGTCATGTAGGTGTCGAGCTTGGAGACGAGCTCCATCGGGGCGTGCATGGACAGGACGGGGACGCCTGCGTCGACGGTGGGGATATTGCGGTTTGCCATGAAGCAGGCGACTGTGCCGCCGCCGCCCTGGTCGACCTTGCCCAGCTCGCCGGTCTGCCAGATGACGTCCTGCTCGGAAAACAGCTTGCGGACATAGGCCATGACCTCGGCGGCTGCGTCGGACGAGCCGGACTTGCCGCGCGCGCCGGTGTACTTGAAGATGCCGGTGCCGTAGTTGATCTTGGTGTTGTTGCGGCGGTCGCAGGTTTCGGCGTAGATGGGGTCAAAGGCGTTGCTCACGTCGGCCGACAGGCAGAACGAGCTTTCGAAGCAGCGGCGGCGGTCTGCGCCGGTGGCCTTGCACAGGTCGCGCATAAACGTCTCAAAATACTGACCCTGCATACCGGAGATGCCGACCGAGCCGATCTCCTCCTTGTCCGCGAGGACGCAGACGGCGGTCTTCTTCGGCGTGCCGAGGGTCAGCAGCGGCTTGAATGCGGCGTAAGCGCACACGCGGTCGTCGTGGCCGTAGGCAGCAATCAGGCTGCGGTCGAAGCCCACGTCGCGGGCGGGACCGGCGGGGACCATCGTCAGCTCGGCGGAGAGAAAATCGTCCTCCGTCAGGCCGTACTTTTCATTCAGCAGGCACAGAACGGCGAACTTGATGCGGTCGGCGCCCTCGTCGTCCTTGAGCGGACGGCTGCCGAGCAGAATGTTGAGGTTTTCGCCCGTCACGCCCTCGGCCAGCGTCTTTTTCATCTGGTCGGCGGCGAGGTGGATGAGCAGGTCGGTTACGCAGAAGATGGGGTCGGCGGGGTCCTCGCCCACGGTGACCTTCACGACCGTGCCGTCCTTCTTCGCGACGACACCGTGAATGGCCAGCGGGGTGGTCGTCCACTGGTACTTCTTGATGCCGCCGTAGTAGTGGGTCTTGAAGTACGCCATTTCGGCATCCTCGTACAGGGGATTCGGCTTGAGGTCGAGGCGCGGGGAGTCGATGTGCGCGGCGCAGATGTGCGTGCCGTTGCTCAGGCTTTCCGAGCCGATGACGGCAAAGATGACGCTCTTGCCGCAGTTGTTGCCGTAGACGCGGTCGCCGGGCTTCAGCTCCATGCCGGGGCGGTAGGCGCGGAAGCCTGCCTTTTCGGCCTCGGCGATCGTCCAGTCGACGGCCTCGCGCTCGATCTTGCAGGTGCTGATGAAGTCCATATACTCCTTGCAGTACGGCTCCATCGCCGCGAGATCCTCCTCGGAGATGCGGTCATAGCCGTTCTTGGGCGCAAAGAGCAGCTCCTTGCGCAGTTCTTCGTAATTTGCCATATGAATAACTCCTTTCAGAAATTGCTTACAATCTGCGAAAAATTCCGGCTGCGTTTCGCGCCGGTTTTCCAGCGTGTAGTCCGCCGGCGCGGAAAAATCGGCGTTGCTTTTCTGCGCGTGCAGGCGCGAGAGCGCATAGTCGCGGGAGATGCCGTCGCGCTGCATCAGGCGGGCGACGCGGGCCTCCTCCGGCGCGACGACGGCGACGGTGATATCGCACAGCACGTTCAGGCCGCTCTCAAAAAGGCCGACGGCATCGATGACGGCAAACGGCTCGTTGCGGCCGTTCAGCCGCTGCCGCACCTCGGCGACGACGCGCGGATGCGTAATCGCGTTGAGGCGCTTCAGCCCTTCGGGGTCGGCAAAGACCAGCTCCCCCAGCTTGCGGCGCTGCAATGCACCGTCGCGGAAGGCGGCGGGAAATTCCGCTGCGAGGGCGGCGAGAAGTTCATTGTCCCGTGCCAGCATCTCGTGATACAGCGCGTCGCAGTCGATCGTGTACGCGCCCAGCTCCTGCGCGGCCAGCAGCAGCGTCGTCTTGCCGCAGCCGGAGCCGCCGGTGATGCCTAAGATTTTCATACCCCGGCCTCCGGGTCGATGATGCGGAAGGCGGCGGCCTTTTTCAGGCGGTTGCCGACCGCGTAGGCCACGCCGCCGCCCTCGGGACAGCGGGCAAAGATGCGGCGTACGTCCGGCCGGTCCAGCTCGCGCAGCGCGGCAAACAGACCAGCCGAAAGCGTGCGGACATCGGCGCTCTTTCCGTAGGCGAGGGCGGGACAGCCGCCATAGAGCGGCAGCTCCTCCTCGTAACAAAGTACCGCATCGCCCGGCGCGAGGCGGGCGCGGATGTACCCTGCCGCCGCCTCGGATGTGCCGGAAACGATGTAGACCTCGGCGGTGGGGGCGTAGTGCTTATATTTCATGCCGGGGGCGCGGACGACGGTGTCGTTTGCGATCTGCCCCAGCACGGCGCGGTCGATGTCGATCTCGCCGAGAACGGCGTGAAGCTGCTCCGGCGTGATGCCGCCGGGGCGGAGCAGGCGCGGGCGCTCGCCGGACAGGTCGATGATGGTCGATTCCACGCCGACGCTGCACGGGCCGCCGTCGATGACCGCGTCGAGCTTGCCGTCCGTGCCGTAGTCGTGCAGGACGTGCTGGGCGGTGGTCGTTGAGGGCTTGCCGGAGAGGTTGGCCGACGGCGCGGCGATGGGAACGCCGGACTGGCGAATCAGCTCGCGCGTGACCGCCGTCTGCGGGCAACGGACGGCCACGGTGTCGAGATTCGCGGTCGTGCGGCGGGGAATGCAGTCCCTGACCGGCAGGACCATCGTCAGCGGTCCCGGCCAGAATTTTTCGGCCAGAAGCCATGCGCTGGCCGGGATATCATGGCAGTAACGCGTCAGTTCGGCCGGTTCGGCGATGTGGATGATGAGCGGGTTGTCCTGCGGACGGCCCTTGGCCTCGAAGATCTTTGCGACTGCGGCCTCGTCCATCGCATTCGCGCCCAGACCGTAGACCGTTTCCGTCGGGATGGCGACAAGGCCGCCCGCGCGAATGATTGCGGCGGCGATTTTGGGCGTCTGCGGGTCGCGTGCGGATAAAAGCTGTGTTTTCATGTTGCCTCCCCGCTTTCGCGCAGCTTTTCGGCCTGGTTGGCGGCGACAAGCGCGTCGATCAGCTCGTCAAGGTTGCCGTTCATGATCGAATCGATTTTGTAAAGCGTCAGACCGATGCGGTGATCGGTGACGCGGCTCTGCGGGAAATTATAGGTGCGAATTTTTTCGTTGCGCATCCCGCTGCCGACCTGACTGCGGCGCTGGCCGGAATAGGCCGATTCGATGCGCTCCTGCTCCATCTGATAGAGCTTGGACGAGAGCATCATCATGCACTTTTCGCGGTTCTGGAACTGGCTGCGCTCCTCCTGACAGGACACAACAATGCCCGTGGGCTTGTGAATGAGGCGCACGGCCGAGGACGTCTTGTTGATATGCTGCCCGCCCGCGCCGGAGGAGCGGTAGACCTGCATTTCAATGTCCTCGGGCCGGAGATCGACCTCGGCCTCCTCCATCTCCGGCAGGACGGCGACCGTCGCCGTGGAGGTGTGGACGCGGCCGCCGGATTCCGTTTCCGGCACGCGCTGGACGCGATGCACGCCGGACTCGAATTTCAGGCGGGAGAACGCGCCCGTCCCGCGAATTTCAAAATCCGCTTCCTTGATGCCGCCAAGCTCCGTTTCGGAATAATTCAGCAGCTCCACGCTCCAGCCGCGCGCGGCGGCGTAGAGGTTGTACATCCGGAACAGGCTGTGGGCGAACAGGGCGCTTTCCTCGCCGCCCACGCCGCCGCGAATTTCCATAATGACACTTTTTCCGTCGTTCGGGTCCTGCGGCAGCAGGAGAAGCTTCAGCTCCTGCTCCAGCGACTCGCCGCGCTTTTTCGCGTCGGCAAATTCCTCCTGACACAGCGCCTTCAATTCCGCGTCGGTCTGGCCGCTCATCAGCTCCAGCGCATCGGCCATGTCCTGGTTGGCGCGGCAATAGGCGCGGTAGGCGTTCACGACCGGCTCCAGCTCCTTCTGCTCGCGCAGATAGGCCGCCGCCTTTTTCGGGTCGGCGTAGAAGTCCGGCTGCTCCGTCCGGGCGCAAAGCTCGACGTATTTATCTTCCAATGCCTTCAGCTTTTCTAACATGAATGCTCCTTCGGGGAAATTCCAAGATTTAACCTATATTCTATCAAATTTTTCCCACCTTGTCCAGTGTGTAGACGTTGAAAATCACCTCGGCCCGCTCGTCAAGGCGTGCCGTCTGCGCCAGCGCCTCGGCGTTTTCCCTGCGGATGCGCCAGACGTGCGGGGTCATGTACAGGAGATTGTGCACCATTTCAGCGCTTTCGAGGGAAAAATCAAAGCGCAGCGTCTGCGAATATTGCAGCGTGAAGCCGGACAATTCCGGATGCAGCGTTTTCTCGCGCTCCAGAACCTCGGGGTAGATGATGTGCTTGAGCGCGGGGAGATGGTTCGCGCCTGCCAAAACTTGGATAAAGCAGCCGTTGGACCTCAACACGCGGGCGAATTCGACCTCCGCCGTGAAGGCGAACATGGAAAGCACGCAATCAAAGCTGTCATCCGGGAAGGGCAGGTGCGTCGCCGTGGCGGTCAACCAGTGCGCCTGCTTTTCC
Source organism: uncultured Oscillospiraceae bacterium (assembly GCA_934668285.1). Classification (GTDB taxonomy): domain Bacteria; phylum Bacillota; class Clostridia; order Oscillospirales; family Oscillospiraceae; genus JAZOXB01. The sequence continues at coordinate 4,946 of CAKUNB010000037.1, forward strand.
CGCGCGGCGGCGAAGCGGACCGCGTCCTTCGAGATATCGATGCCCCAGCGCTCGGCGATGCCGGCCAGGCCGGAGAGATAATAGCCCTCGCCGCAGCCCGCGTCCAGAACGGTCTGTGCATTCGGGGCAAAACGGCTGACCAGCTCCCGCAGCGTTTGCAGGATCGGCGCGTAGCAGCCTGCATCCAGAAAGGCGCGGCGGGCGGCGACCATTTCGCGCGTATCGCCGGGATGGAGGGAGTGCTTCTGCGTGACGGGCAGGAGGTTTACATAACCCTGTCTTGCGACATCGAAGCAATGCCCGTTTTCGCATTGCCATTGTGCTGGCTTGGTGGCCAGCGCCGCGCCGCAGACGGGGCAGAGAACTGATAGCATGGTTCGTTCCTTTCTTTTCCAGACGCATTTTCCCGCGAACGGCGCATACTAGACGTGACTGCATGAGGGGGGGAACGCGCGTGAAACGATGGATTTGTGTCGTATTATTATGCACATTGTGCCTGCTGCCCGCGCGGGCGGGGGAGGCGGAGCGGTATCTTGCGCTGACGTTCGACGACGGGCCGTCCGGCCGGTTCACCGCGCGGCTGCTCGACGGCCTTGCCGAGCGCGGGGTTAAGGCAACATTTTTCCTCTGCGGCTATCGCATCGACCAGTACCCGGAATTAACGGCTCGGATCGCTGCCGAGGGCCATGAGATCGGCACGCACGGCAACCGGCATGAGTTTTTCACGCAGCTTTCTGCCGAGGAGGTCTGCGCCGATCTTGCGGCGGCCTCGGAAAAGATCCGCGCGGCGACCGGCCGCGAGCCGACACTCCTTCGCCCGCCCGGCGGGCTTTACGATGCGAAAATCCTGCGTCAAACCGTCTGCTCGGAGCTGCCGGTCGTGCTGTGGTCGGTGGACCCGGAGGACTGGCGCTGCACGGACAGCGATACCGTAACGCAGCATATCGTCAAGGCGGCCTCGGCGGGGGACATCATTCTGATGCACGATATGTCCGATTCCAGCGTGGACGCGGCGCTGCGGGTGATCGACACGCTGCAGGCCGACGGCTATACCTTTCTGACCGTCAGCGAGCTTGCCGCGCGCGCGGGAACGGAGCTGCGCGGCGGGGAGACGTATTATAACTTTTCGTTCGAGAAAAACGATTCGATTGCCGCACGGGAGGCGGAAACGGAGCCTTGCACAAAGCCGGGCTTGCCGCCGCCACGGCCGTTTAACGAGGAATTCAGCCGCTTCGACAGCTCACGCAGGTCGCCGTTCGGGTCGAACAGCACGTAGCGATAGCTTTCCCCGCTGCCCGCGAAAATTGCACCGCTGCATTTTTGCGCCAGCAGCTCGGCGTAGCGCCGCAGCAGCTCCGGCGAAAGCGCTTCGTCGATGATGAGCTGCCAGCCGTCTGCGGCAACGGCGGCGGCCTTTGCGGCCAGCAGCTCGTTTTCCAGTCCGGTCAGGCGGTATTTCAGCGCGGACTGCTCGTCGAGCAGGCGGCGCACGGCGGCGGCGGTTTCCTGCGGCCTTGCCGAAAGCGCGGCGGAAACGGCCTGATTCTGCGCAAAAATCCCGTTCAGATAGGCCAGCGCCTCTCCGCCGCACAGCAGCTCGATGCGCGAGCCGCCGTGGAAGCGGACGTTTGACAGGAGCTTGACGAGACCAATTTCACCGGTGCGGGCGACGTGCGTACCGCAGCAGGCGCACAGGTCGATGCCCTCAATCTCGACCAGCCGCACCGCGCCGGTCAGCTCCTTTTTGCTCCGATAGGGCAGGGCGGCCAGCTCCGCCGCGTCCGGATAGAACACCCGAAAGGGCAGATCGCGCCAGATCGCTTCGTTCGCGGCCAGCTCGACCGCCTGCAGCTGTTCGGCGCTCAGCTCGCCGGAAAAATCGATGGTGATCGCGTCGCTGCCCATGTGAAAGCCGACGTTGTCATAGCCAAAGCAGGCGTGTACGATGCCGGAGACGATGTGCTCGCCCGAGTGTCCCTGCATGAAGCGGAAGCGGCGCGGCCAGTCGATCTCCAGCTCGACCTCGCCGCCGACGGGCAGGGGGCGGCCGCAGACGTGGACAATTGCCTCGCCGTCTTTAAAAACGTCCGTCACTGCCGCGCCGGAGATCGTGCCGAGGTCGCAGGGCTGCCCGCCGCCGGTGGGGTAAAAGACCGTGCGGTCAAGCGTAACGTGCCAGCCGCCGTTACCCTCCTCGCAGGAAAGCACGCGGGCGGTCGCGGTGCGGAGATATTGGTTTACATAATATAGCTTTTCGGCCATGTGACTCATCCTCATTTTCATTTCTGCTGCTATTATATCGGTATCGGGCGGGAAAGGCAAGTAAAAATAGCTTGACAGGGAAAAACCCGCGTGATAAACTCAAATCGATCAAGACCCAGAAACTACCGAAAGGAAGTACCGATATGGATATCAATGAAATTATTCGTCAAGTGACAGAAGAAGTCAGCGCGGACTGTGGCCCGAAGCTGACGGCGCCGGAGGCAGGCGCGAGCATTGCCAAGTACATCGACCACACGCTGCTCAAGCCGGAGGCCAGCCTTGAGGATATTCACCGCATCTGCGAGGAGGCCAAGCAGTACCACACGGCCAGCGTCTGCGTCAACCCCAGCTATATTCGTTACGTTGCCGAGCAGCTCGCGGGCAGCGATGTGACGCCCTGCTGCGTCATTGCCTTCCCCCTCGGCGCCTGCACGCCGGAGGCCAAGGCCTTTGAGGCTGCCGATGCGGCGGCCAACGGCGCGAAGGAGATCGACATGGTTGTCAACGTCGGCGCGATCAAGTCCGGCGACTGGAAGCTCGTCAAGCGCGACATCGAGGGTGTGGTCAACGCCGTGCGCGGCCGTGCGCTGGTCAAGGTCATCATCGAAACGTGCCTGCTGACCGACGAGGAAAAGGTCAAGGCCTGCATCTGCGCGAAGCTCGCGGGCGCTGCCTTCGTCAAGACCTCCACCGGCTTCTCCACCGGCGGCGCAACGGTCGAGGACGTTCGCCTCATGCGGCAGACGGTCGGCCCTGAGCTGGGCGTGAAGGCTTCCGGCGGCGTTCGCACCTATGAGGATGCGATTGCAATGATCGAGGCCGGCGCAACCCGCATCGGCGCCAGCGCAACGGCGAAGATCGTCGCGGGCGCGAAGTAATAATAGTAATAATACACGAAAAATCCCGACAGGAGGTTCCTGCCGGGATTTTTCGTGCTATTTTCTGCGCCGGACGCGGCGGCGGGGGAGGTGCTTGTCGCGGCGGGCCATGCCGTTGTCGAAAAACAGCAGGAAAAACCGCATGACTGTCGGGCAGGCGAGCAGCAGCAGCGCCAGAATCATCCCCGATTGCAGCGACAGCCGCGAAAGCTCGAAGAAGCCCGGAAGCAGCAGCAGCGCAATCGCCATCGCGGCGAGCATCGTGAGGAACACGGCAGTGCGGAGCTTGGTAAAGGGCTTGGAGACGTGGTAGAGCGTTACAAAGCCGACCGTTGCGACGACCCAGACGGCAATGGTGTTCAGCTCGGCCTCCGACAGCCGGAACACGCTGACAAACAGGCCAGCAATGGTCACGAGCACGATGTTCGTCAGGCCGCCGGGCATGGCGCGGCGCACCACATTGCGCAGGAAGCGGCCCTCGACACGGTCGTAATTCGGCTCCAGCGCGAGGAAGAAGGACGGCACGCCGATGGTCAGACCGCTGATAAGCGAAAGCTGAATGGCCTGTAATGGATACGGCATATCGAGGAAAAACAGCAGCAGCGTCATGACGAAGGAGAAGATATTCTTGACCAGAAACAGCGACGCGGCGCGCTGAATGTTGTTGATAACGCGGCGGCCCTCGGCAACGATGTGCGGCATGGCGCCGAACTGCGAGTCGAGCACGACGATCTGCGCAACCTGCGCCGCCGCCTGACTGCCGGAGGCCATCGCAATGCCGCAGTCGGCATCCTTCAGCGCCAGAACGTCGTTCACGCCGTCGCCGGTCATGGCAACGGTATGGCCCTGCGCCTGCAGGGCGCGGACGAGGCGGCGCTTCTGGTCGGGCGTGACGCGGCCGAAGACGATGTATTTCTTCACGGCCTCGGCAAAGTCGCGGTCGGAAACCAGCGTGGAGGTGTCGATGTAGCGCTCGGCGTTTTCAATGCCGGCGCTGCGGGCGACCTCGCTGACGGTGATGGGGTTGTCGCCCGAGATCACGCGGACGGACACGCCCTGCGAGGCAAAGTAGCGGAAGGTGTCCTTCGCGTCGGGGCGCAGGAGGTTATTGAGGAAAACCAGCGCAATCGGCGTGACGCTGGCGGTGTCGAGCGCCGGCGACAGCTCGCGGTCGTAGGCTGCCAGCAGCAGCACGCGGCAGCCGCGCTCCGACCACGGCTCGGCGTTTGCCCGCACGGTGTCGTAGCGGTCGCCGAGAATGAACTCCGGCGCGCCGACGATATAGCGGCCATGCTCGCCAAAATCGGCGGCGGACCACTTGGACGAGGAGGAGAAGGGGATGCGCTTGACGGCGCGCCACAGGCTCTGCTCAGAGAACTGCGCCGCCATAGCCTTGGCCGTCTCGTTGTCCGGCTCCTCGCCGGAGTAGAAGGCGGCGAGAATTTTTTCAATCGCCTCGTAGTCAAAGCGCTGCGTATCGAGCGGGAAAATGTCGGAAACCTCCATCTTCGGCTCGGTGATCGTGCCGGTCTTGTCGACGCAGAGAACATCGACGTGCGCCAGCGTTTCGATGCAGTTCATGTCCTGCATCAGCACGCGGCTCTTCGTCAGCTTCAGGCAGCTCACCGCAATGGCCACGCTCGTCAGCAGATACAGGCCCTCGGGAATCATGCCGATCAGGGCGGCGACGGTGTACTGAATGGAGTCCTTGAGCGGCAGACCCTGAAAAACATTCAGATAGTGCCGCAGGAACAGGAAGATGCCCATCGGGATCAGCGCGATGCCGACGACGGTGATCAGGCGCGTCAGCGAGAGCATCATTTCGGATTTTGTGGATTTGACGTTGCGGCGGGCCTCGGCGGCAAGCTGCGCGGCGTAGCTCTCCGCGCCGACGTGCGTCAGCTGGGCGCGGCAGCGGCCGGAAATGACGAAGCTGCCGGACTTGAGCTCGTCGCCGGGGCGCTTGATGATCGCGTCGGCCTCGCCGGTCAGCAACGACTCGTTGACCTGCATCTCGCCCGTGCGGACGAGGGCATCGGCGCAGATCTGGTCGCCCGCGCCGAATTCGACGATATCGTCCCGCACGAGCTGATCTGTGCGGACGGGGACGCGCTGCCCGCTGCGGATGGCGCGCACCGTACCGGCCGCGACCAGCGTCAGCTTATCGACCGCCCGTTTGGCGCGGATCTCCTGAAAAATGCCGATGATCGTGTTGGCAAAGGCAATAATCAGGAACGTCATGTTCTTGAACGACCCGACGATTGCCAGCGCGACGGCCAAGACGATAAAAATCAGGTTAAAGAAGGTAAAAACGTTCTCTTTTACGATCTGCCGCTCAGATTTTGTGTTGGATTTTGGGGTAATATTGCGCTGCCCGCACTTTTGCCGGAGGGTGACCTCCTGCGCGGACAGACCTTCCTCCGGCGCTGCGTTCACGACGGGAATATTCCGCTTCCGCTCGCCGGAGGGGACATGGGATACTTTCTTTTTCATACGAAACGCTCCGTTTTCGATTCCTATGCGCATTATAGCACACCGGCAGAGAAAAAACACTACCGCATCGACAAAATATTGTAAATTATCTGCAAATTTGCGGGGAAAAACTGAAAAATCAGGCTTGATTTTTGCCTGCGCGTATGCTAGAATAAACCGGTCTGAAAATGGGTGGTCCTCTGCGCGGCGCGGTCATCGCCGGCATGAACGCCTAATAAACAAGGAGGACACAGCTATGGATCTGATGAAGGCTCTGACCAGCCAGTACATGAAGGAAGAGCTGCCGCAGATGAATGTCGGCGACACCGTTCGAGTTCATGTAAAGATTAAGGAAGGCGCTCGTGAAAGAGTGCAGGCGTTTGAAGGCACCATCATTGCCCGCAAGCATGGCGGCATTGAGGAATCCATCACCGTTCGCCGTCTGAGCTACGGCGTCGGCTGCGAGAAGGTTTTCCCCGTTCATTCGCCCAACATCGTGAAGGTTGAAACCGTTCGCCGCGGCAAGGTTCGCCGTGCGAAGCTGTACTACCTGCGCGACCGTCTCGGCAAGGCTGCCAAGGTCAAGGAAAGAGTTTAATCGAAACAATTCCCCGTGCATCGTTCCGGTGCGCGGGGCTTGTTTTTTTGTTGCTTTTTTCCGGCGAATCGAGTATACTAAAAGGCACCGGAGGTGAACGGGATGTATCAGGCGCTTTATCGGAAATACCGCCCGCAGACGTTTGACGACGTGGTGGGTCAGCAGGGCGTGACGCAGACGCTCAAAAATCAGATTCAGAACCGGCGGCTGAGCCATGCCTACCTGTTCACCGGAACGCGCGGGACAGGCAAGACCTCCTGCGCCAAAATCCTCGCCAAGGCTGTCAACTGCGAGCATCCGGTCGACGGCAACCCCTGCAACTGCTGCCCCGCGTGCAAAAGCATCGACAGCGGCGCGTGTATGGACGTGCTGGAGATCGACGCGGCGTCCAATAACGGCGTCGATAACGTCCGCTCCCTGCGCGACGATGCGATCTACACGCCGAGCGAGGTCAAAATGCGGGTGTATATCATCGACGAGGTGCATATGCTCTCCATCAGCGCGTTTAATGCACTGTTAAAAATCATCGAGGAGCCGCCGGAGCATCTGCTGTTCATTCTGGCGACGACGGAGCTGCACAAGGTTCCGGCGACGATTCTCTCGCGCTGCCAGCGCTTCTCCTTCCGGCGGCTGCTGCCGGAGGACATCGTCGACCGGCTGAACTATATCGCCTATCAGGAGCACATCGATCTGGAGCCGGACGGCGCGGCGTTTCTGGCGCGGCTGGCCGACGGCGGCATGCGCGACGCGGTGAGCCTGCTCGACCAGTGCGCCTCAGCGGTCAACGGCGCGGTCACGACGGACGAGATCTGCCGCGTGCTTGGCTTCACTGCGGCGCGGAAAACCGCCGAGCTGATGCAGGCCATCGGGCAGCACGACGCGCCCGCCGCGCTGACGATCTTCAACGAGCAGTACGCCGAGGGCAAGGACCTTGCAGCGATGCTCGACGAGCTGTGCGCCGTGGCGCGCGACCTTTTGATCCTCCGCACGGCCCCGAAGGGCGGCGTGAGTCTGATCTCCGGCATCTGCACGGAAAAGGAGCTGCGGACGCTCCTGCCGCTGTTCGGCGCGGGCGAGCTGCTGCGCATCACGTCGATTTTGCGCGACGCAGCGGCGGGCTTTAACACCAGCGCCAACCGGCGCATCGACGCGGAGCTGGCGCTGCTGCGCCTGTGCGAAACGGAGGCAAAGCTCGACGCGCAGTCGCTGAGCGCGCGCATCAGCCGACTGGAAAACAAGCTGGCCGCCGGCTTTGTTCCGGCTACCGCGCCGGCGCAGGAGGCTGCTCCGGCTTCGGACGAGGCCCCGCCGTGGGACGATGCGGACGTGCCGCCCTTGCCGGAGGAGGCCCCCGCAGCGCCGCAGAAAGCTGCGCCGCCGCAATCGGACACGCCGGACGGCTTCTGGCAGAAGCTGGTCGAGCGGCTGCACCAGACGCTCAAGCGCTCTGTCGGCTGCCTGTTTGCAGCGGGGGAATCCTCGCCGGTGCAGGGACAGCTGAACGGCGACTGCCTGCTGCTCGACTGCCGCACGCCGCTGTCCAAGCAGCTCGTCAACACGCCGGAGGTCTTGCAGACCGTCGGCGAGAATGCATCGGCCCTGCTGGGCAGGAAAATCACCGCCCGCCTCGCTGAGG
>CAKUNB010000038.1 GCA_934668285.1 uncultured Oscillospiraceae bacterium
GTGTACCTGCTTGACCGCAGCACGAACAGCGGCTACGTTTCCTTCCAAAACGACACCTCCATCGTCGATCAGGTGGCGAAGGTGTTTCCTCTGTTCTTCTTCGCGGTAGCGGCGCTGGTGTGCATGACCACCATGACGCGCATGATTGACGAGCAGCGGACGCAGATCGGCACGCTCAAGGCCCTCGGCTACAGCGACGGACGCATCGCGTGGCGCTATATGTCCTATTCCGGCAGCGCCGCGCTCATCGGCTGCGCGGTCGGCTTTGCGGTCGGTACGTGGTTGTTTCCGCTGGTCATCTGGCGCGGATATTCCATGTTATATGATTTTGCTCCGCTGGAATATGTATTCAAGCCGTGGCTTGCGGTGATTTCCCTCATCGCGGCGCTGGCCTGCTCGGCGGGCGTGACCTATCTGACCTGCCGCTCGGAGCTGCGCCGGATGCCCGCCGCGCTGATGCGCCCGAAAACGCCCAAGGCGGGCAAGCGCATTCTGCTCGAGCACATACCGTTCCTTTGGAACCGCTTTTCCTTTCTGTATAAGGTTTCCATCCGCAATATTGTCCGCTACAAAAAGCGGCTTATCATGATGCTGCTCGGCATCGGCGGCTGCACGGCGCTGATTATCACGGGCCTCGGCCTGCGCGATACGATTTCCACGGTCGTGGACGATCAGTTCGACGGCGTGACGCATTACGATATCGCCGTATCCTTCTCCGTCCCGATGGACGCGGCGAAGCAGGAGCGCCTCCGGGAGCAGTTCCCGGCGATGCGGCACTGCGTATTCGCCCACACGGCCAGCTATGAGGCTCGCAGCGGGCGGGATATCAGCAATGTGACCGTGGTTGCGACGAACGATGCGGATATTGCCTCGCTCATCAGCTTACACGACGGCGACCGGCAAATTGCCTACCCGCAGTCCGGCGCGGTCATCGACCGCCACCTGGCAGACAGTCAGGGCATAAAGGTCGGCGATACGCTGTCGCTGCGTGTTTCCGACGCGCAAACGGTGGAGGTGCCGGTCGTGGATATCTGCGATAATTATGTGTATCATTACGCGTTCCTTACCGCCGATACGTATGAGAGCCTGTTCGGCGAGGACTGCGAATTTTTGACCGCCTTTGTGCAGACCGACGGCGACCCCTATGCCCTCGGCGCGGAGCTGGCCGACGCAGGCCGCGTGGCTGCCGTCACCGTGACCGACGCAATGCGGGAAATGGTGGATAACACGATGAAAAGCCTCAACGCGATCGTGGCGCTCGTCGTGATCTGCGCCTGTGCGCTGGCGCTTGTGGTGCTGTTCAACCTCTGCAACATCTCCATCACCGAGCGCATCCGCGAGATCGCAACGGTGAAGGTGCTGGGCTTCTTCCCGATAGAAACGCTGACCTACGTGTTCCGGGAGATCATCCTTTTGACCGTTCTCGGCGCGCTGGTCGGAATTCCGGCAGGCAAGGCGCTGCACCATTACGTGATTTCTGAGATCCGCATCGACCTCGTGTCGTTCAACATCCGCGTCGCGCCGTTGAGCTACCTGCTGGCCTTTGGTATCACGATCGTCCTCGGCGGTCTGGTCTGCCTGCTGCTGGCCAAAAAAATCAACCGCGTCCCCATGGCAGAATCCCTCAAATCCGTGGAGTAAGCTGCCAGCAGCATGGAAAGCCTCGTTAGACGCTGTAGGGGCCGATGCCCACATCGGCCCGCGTAGGCACGATCGATCATGTTCGTAGGGCGGGGTGCGTTCAGAGGAAATTGTAATAAAACGGCACGTCGACCTCTGCGACGCGGCGCAGACGGAAGCGGAGGGACTCGCATTGCGCGCGGAATTCCTCGCGGCTGCCTTCTTCGCCGTAGACGCCCAGCTGCGCGAAGGAGACGGCGATTTCGTCCAGCTCCTCGTGGCTTAAAAGCGCGCCGAGGAGCTTGCGGCGGCGCTCGAAGGCCGCCTCCGCGCGGCCTGCGGCAGTGGTGGCGGCGCTTAGCTCGTTGGTGGCTGCCGCGGCGGCGGCCTCCTGTAAATACGCCTCGCTTTCCTCTGTGCTGCGGCGCAGCAGAACGCTGCTGCCGATGCTCAGCGCCAGCAGCACGGCGAGAATCCCGAGCCCCAGATAGCAGTACTTCACCGCACGTCCTCCTTTCGCACCAGATAGAGCTTGCCGGCCCGATCCACCGTCGCCAGCAGCGCGGTTTTCACCGTGCAGCCGTGCTGCCCTAGCGCGTCGTCGAGCCAGCTGCGGCTTTTGCCGCTCAGGGCGAGATTTTCCGCCAGCAGCTTGCCGCCGGAGACCAGCGTCAGCGGCAGCTCCGTGTCCTTCGCCTTCACACCGGCGTCCTTTGCGGAGGCCGGTGTGTTTTTTGCATAGAGCAGGGTGGAAAGCTGCCCGTTGGTCTCCAGAATCGCGTATTTTACCGTTGTGAGATCAAAAATATCCTTCTCCCGCAGGTGCATCGTCAGCTCGTCGAGATTGACGCGCGTCTGCCGAAGTTTTTTTTCGAGAATTTTGCCGTTTTCCATCAGGATTACGGGCTTGCCGCAGAAAAAGCGCCGCAGACCAATCGACCGCATCGTCACGACGGAGAGGATCAGCTCCAGCCCGAGGATCACGAGGATCGGCACGAGGCCGCTCAGAAGCGGGATGGCGCTGTCCTGCATCGGGATGGCGGCCAGATTTGCAATCAGCATGGTGACGACAAACTCCGCCGGCTCCATCTCGCCGATCTGCCGCTTGCCCATCAGGCGCACCGTCAGCACCAGCAGAATATATAATAACAGCGTGCGCAAAAACGAAATCAGCATGCAACCGCTCCTTATCCGCTCGTATTACGTTCCTTCAACAGTATGCGAGCGGCGCGGGCGGCTTATGCAGCGTCGAAAATGGTAAATTTGTTGTAAATTTGTATAAATTTTTCCAGCGTGGGAGCGTCGCGTTTGTGGACGCATATAAAATCAGAATTGGGGCTTGCAATTTGCGGAAAAAGTCGCTAAACTGGTACAATAAAAAATCGCTGCAATCGATGGAGGGACGGAATATGGAACGGCTGTCGGATTATTTCGGCGAAAATGTTTTTACCAAGGCGGTCATGCAGGAGCGCCTGCCCAAGGAGGTTTACGCGGAGTTTCTCCGCGCGGAGCACGGCGGTGGGAAGCTCTCGATGGCGGCGGCTGACGTTATCGCGCAGGCGATGATGGAATGGGCGCTGGAAAAGGGCGCGACGCACTACACCCACTGGTTCCAGCCGCTGACCGGCGTAACGGCGGAGAAGCACGACTCCTTCCTCTGCCCGCCGGACGCGCAGGGCAAGGCGCTGCTGCGCCTGACCGGCAAGCAGCTGATCATGGGCGAGCCGGACGCGTCGTCCTTCCCGTCGGGCGGCCTGCGCTCGACGCACTATGCCCGCGGCTACACCGCGTGGGACATCACCTCGCCCGCATTTGTCAAGCAGATGTCCTGCGGTACGATCCTGTGCATCCCGACGGTCTTCCTGTCCTACACCGGTGAGGCGCTGGATAACAAAACGCCGCTGCTGCGGTCAATGGAGGCGCTGTCCACGCAGGCGCTGCGCATCCTTCGCCTGTTCGGCGACGAAAAAGCCCGGCAGGTCATCCCGTCCATCGGCGCGGAGCAGGAGTATTTTATCGTCGACCGCGAAAAATACCTGCGCCGCCGCGACCTGATCTACACCGGCCGAACGCTCTTCGGCGCACCCGCCCCCAAGGGGCAGGAGCTGGAGGATCAGTATTTCGGCGTTATCCGCGAGCGCGTCGGCGCGTTTATGGCGGACCTCAACGTCGAGCTGTGGAAAATGGGCATCACCGCCACCACGCAGCACAACGAGGTCGCCCCCGGCCAGCATGAGTGTGCGCCGATCTACTGCACCTGCAACGTCGCGGTCGATCAGAATCAGCTGATGATGGAGACGATGAAGCGCGTCGCCGGACGGTACGGGCTGGTCTGCCTGCTGCACGAAAAGCCCTTCGCGGGCGTCAACGGCTCGGGCAAGCACAATAACTGGTCCATCTCCACTGACACCGGCGAAAATCTGCTCGAGCCCGGCTCCACGCCGAACGATAATCTGCAGTTTCTTCTGGTGCTCTCGTGCATCATCAAGGCGGTCGACCGCCACGCGGATTTACTGCGGATGTCCACGGCCTGCGTCGGAAACGACCTGCGCCTCGGCGCGGATGAAGCGCCTCCGGCGATCATTTCCATCTTCCTCGGCGACCAGCTGCAGGACGTGGTGGAGCAGATCGTGAAAAACGGCACGGCGGCGGCCTGCATTGCCGGAAGCCAGCTCGATACCGGCGTTTCTACCCTTCCGCTCATCCGTCAGGATGCGACCGACCGCAACCGCACCTCGCCCTTTGCCTTTACGGGCAACAAATTCGAGTTCCGTATGGTCGGCTCGTCCGACAGCGTCGCCATTGCCAACACGGTGCTCAACACGATCATGGCCGAGGCGTTTTCTGAGGCGGCCGATATGCTGGAGCACAGCGAAGACGTGACGGCGGCGGCCAACCGGCTCGTGGCGGAGAACCTGCGCGAGCACAGCCGTGTGGTCTTCAACGGTAACGGCTACAGCGACGAATGGGTGCAGGAGGCCGCGCGGCGCGGCCTGCCGAACCTGCCGAGCATGGTTTCCGCGATTCCGTCGCTGACGACGGAGAAGGCCGTGAAGCTCTTCGGCGCCTTTGGCGTGTTCACCGAGGCCGAGCTGCATTCGCGCAGCGAGATCATGTACGAAACCTACGCCAAGGTGACCGGCATCGAGGCGCGGACGATGATCCACATGGCCGCCAAGCATTATATTCCCGCTGTCGTGCGCTACACCGCGCGGCTGGGCGACTCGATCTGCAAGGTGCGCAATGCCTGCCCGGCGGCGGAGACCCGCGTGCAGGAGCAGCTTTTGCAGGAGACCAGCGGGCTGCTTGCCGCCGCGAGCGACGCGCTGCACCGGCTGGAGGCGGATATGCAGAAGGCCAACGAGATGGACTGCCTGCAAACGCTGGCGTGCTTCCACCACGACGTGATCACGGCGGACATGAAGGCGCTGCGCACGCCGATCGACCGGCTGGAGCTGCTGGTGGACAAGGATCTCTGGCCCGTGCCGACCTACGGCGACCTGATGTTTGAGGTATAAAAAATCAGCGGAGACCGCTTTTGCGGTCTCCGCGTTTGTTTGCTGCGCTTATTCTGCCTGCTTTGGTTCCTTGACGGCTTCGACGAGGCCGGTGGCGAGGCCGGCGAGGCCCTGAAGCTCGGAGGGGATGATGATTTTCGTTGCCTTGCCGTCGGCGATCTTCTGCATGGCCTCGAGCGCCTTGAGCTTGATGACCTGATCGTTCGGGCAGGCATCGTTGAGCATACGCATGGCCTCGGCGGTCGCCTTCTGCACGGCGAGAATCGCCTGCGCCTGACCCTCGGCGCGGAGAATCGCGGCCTGCTTTTCCGCATCGGCGCGGAGAATGGCGGATTCCTTTTCGCCCTCGGCGACGAGAATTTGCGAGTGCTTCGTGCCCTCGGCCTGCAGGATGGCCTGACGGCGGTCGCGCTCGGCCTTCATCTGCTTTTCCATCGAGTTCTGGATGTCCTGCGGCGGGAGGATGTTTTTCAGCTCCACGCGCGTGACCTTGATGCCCCACGGATCGGTCGCCTCGTCCAGAATGGCGCGCATTTTCGTGTTGATGACGTCGCGGCTGGTCAGCGTCTGGTCAAGCTCCAGATCGCCGATGATGTTGCGCAGGGTGGTGGCCGTCAGGGTTTCCATCGCGACCATCGGCTGCTCCACGCCGTAGGTATAGAGCTTCGGATCGGTGATGGAGAAGTAGACGACGGTGTCGATCTGCATCGTAACGTTGTCCTTTGTGATAACGGGCTGGGGCGGGTAATCGAGCACCTGCTCCTTGAGGCTGACGCGCTTGGCGACGCGCTCAATGAACGGCACCTTGAAGTGCATGCCGACGCCCCAGACGCTGTGGAATGCGCCCAGACGTTCAACCACGTAGGCGCGGGACTGCTGCACAACGCAGATGTTTTTCACAAGAATGAGCAGAATCAGCAGGGCGAGAACGCCGAGAATGATGATGGTTTGCATGAAATTTTCCTCCTTTATTCGGTGCGCTCGACGATGAGCTTTGCGCTGTCCACGCGGACGACGCGGACGGGAGTATCCGGCGGGATTGCGGCGCCGTCGGCGCTGCGGGCCGACCACTCCACGCCGGAGAGCTTTACCGCGCCAAGGCCGCGTACGTTGTCAATCGCCTCGGTCACGATGGCGATTTGCCCGACATTGCGGTCGGCGTTGGTGGGTGTAAGCCCGCGGTTAAAGCGCTTTTTCGCCAGCGGACGCAGCGCCAGCAGCAGCACTGCCGATACGGCGAGAAACAGCGCGCCCTGCAGCCACAGCGGCCCGCCGAACAGTGCGGCGACCAGCGCGGCGGCCGAGCCGCCGATAAACCACAGCGAAACCAGCGCGACTGTAGCTGCCTCGGCGACGGCGAAGACGACAATCGCCGCCAGCCAGATCCATTCCATCGGGGGCATAAGCATCGACCTCCCTTTCCTATTGTGCTTCTAGTTTGCCACAACTGCGCGGAAAAGTCAAGAAATTCGGCGACTTTTCTGCGTGCTTTTGCGCCTGCGGCAAAATCTGACAATTTGCACGATTTACCATTGCAAAGCGTGAGGTAATCCGATATAATAAAAATAGTGCATTATTTTCGAGGTGCGTATGGAGCAATTGACAATGGCGGTGCCGTGCCTGTTCGGGCTGGAGGGCCTGGTGGGCGACGAGCTGCGCCGCATGAAGATGGAAAACGTGCGCGTGGAGGACCGGCGCGTCTTTTTTACCGGCGATTTTGCCGATATGGCGCGGGCCAACCTGCGCCTGCGCATGGGCGAGCGCGTGATGCTGCTGCTGGCGCGGTTTCCGGTGAAGACATTTGAAGATTTATATCAGGGCGTGAAGGCGATTGCCTTGGAGCGCTTCATCCCGCGCGACGGCGCGTTTCCCGTCAAGGGCTACAGTCTGGATTCGCAGCTGCATTCCGTGCCGGACTGCCAGGCAATTGCCAAAAAGGCGGCGGTCGACCGGCTGGGCGCGAAGTACGGCCTGACGTGGCTGCCGGAGACGGGCGAGACGTATCAGCTCCGCTTTTCCATTATGAAGGACATGTGCGAGGTGTTTCTCGATACGTCGGGCGTCAGCCTGCACAAGCGCGGCTACCGCGCGGTGGGCAATGAGGCCCCGCTGCATGAGACGATGGCGGCGGCGATGGTCAATCTGGCGCGTTATCGCGGGCGGGACTTCTTCTGGGATCCCTTCTGCGGCTCGGGCACGATCGTTATTGAGGCGGCGCTGACGGCGCTCAACCGTGCGCCGGGGCTGAACCGCGACTTCGCGGCGCAGAAATGGGCCTGCGTGCCCCAGACGGTCTGGACGGACGCGCGGCAGGAGGCGAAGGATTTAGAGTATCGCGGCGAGTATCGCATCCTCGGCACGGACATCGATCCGGCGAGCCTGTCGATTGCCATTGCGAACGCGAAGAAGGCCGGTGTGTCGAAGTACATCGAATTTCGCGAGGGCGACGCGACCAAGCTGCCCCTGCCCGCGCAGGGCGGCGTGATTGTCTGCAACCCGCCCTATGGCGAGCGCATGATGGAGCAGCGCGCGGCACAGCAGCTCATGCGCGCCTTCGGGCGGCATCTGCGCTACGCCGACGGCTGGAACAAGTATATCATCTCCTCCGAGGCGGAGTTTGAGCACTGGTTCGGCGCACAGGCAACGAAAAAGCGCAAGCTCTATAACGGCAGACTGCAATGTAATATTTACATGTATTACGGAAGATAGGCGGTAGGGAAGCATGAAGCATCTGTTTATTATCAACCCGGCGGCGGGCAAGTACGACAAGACCGGCGAAATCACGCAGAAGGTGCGCGAGGCGTGCGACAAGCGCTGCCTTGCCTATGAGATTCTGGTGTCCCGTCAGGCGGGCGACTGCCAGAAGCTGGCGCAGGCGGCTGCGGCGACGGGCGATCCGGTGCGCATCTACGCCTGCGGCGGCGACGGCACGCTCAATGAGGTCGTCAACGGCATCGTCGGCCACCCCAACGCGGCAGTGACGCATTTTCCCGCCGGTTCCGGCAATGATTTTATCAAGATTTTCTCCGATCCGGCGGCGTTCCGCGACATCGGCCGTCTGCTTGACAGCGAGATTGCAAGCTTTGACGTCATCCGCTGCCTCGACGAGCACTACGCGCTGAATATCTGCTCGATGGGCTTCGACGCCCGCATCGGCACGTCGATCAGCAAGTATAAGCGCATCCCGCTGGTCAGCGGCTCGGGCGCTTACGTGCTGTCGACGGGTGTGAATCTGATCAAGGGCATCCAGCAGCACTATGTCATCGAGGTCGACGGCGAGCGCATCGACGGCAAGCAAAGCCTGATCTGCATCGCCAGCGGGCGCTGGTACGGCGGCGGCTTTAACCCCGTGCCGGACGCGGAGCCGGACGACGGCCTGCTCGACGTGCTGATCGTCAAGGGCGTCAGCCGCCTGACCGTGGCCAATGTAATCGGCAAGTACAAGGCCGGAAAGTACGCCGAGCTGGGCGATATCATCCAGCACCGCCGCTGCACGAGTATTACGATCCACTGCGACAAGGCCAGCGAGATCAACCTCGACGGCGAGCTGCTCTACGCCCGCGACGTAACCTTCGAGGTTATGCCGCAGGCCGTCCGCTTCTTCTATCCCAAGGGCCTGACCTACCACGCAAGGAAGTCCGCGAATGTATAAAGCATAAAAAAAACCGGTCCTCCGTATCTGTACGGAAGGCTGGTCAGACTGTAAAAAAGCCTTGAAAACATACGTTTTCAAGGCTTTCTTTTATGGAGCAGGGTACGGGAATCGAACCCGCCTCTGTGGCTTGGGAAGCGACCGTTCTACCGATGAACTAACCCTGCATCGGGTTGATTATAGCATCTCGGGCGGGAAAATGCAAGAGCGGTTTTGCACGAATTGTGCCGCGCGGGAAAAAATCTGCCGGAAGGGCCGCTGCGCCCTTGCGGTGCGGGGCGGGAGCGGGTATAATAGCCGTACAACAAGCATGGCGGAAGGAGCAGACAACAGCATGGACGAATTTCGACTTCACGCGCCCTACGGCGCGACCGGCGACCAGCCGCAGGCCATTGCGGCGCTGACCGAGGGCGTGCAGAACGGCCTGCGGGAGCAGGTGCTGCTGGGCGTGACCGGCTCGGGCAAGACCTTTACGATGGCCAATGTCATTGCCAATCTCAACCGCCCGACGCTGGTTCTGGCGCACAACAAAACGCTCGCCGCCCAGCTTTGCAGCGAGTTCAAGGAGTTCTTTCCGGAAAACGCCGTGGAGTACTTTGTGTCTTATTACGACTATTATCAGCCGGAGGCGTACATTCCCCACACGGACACCTACATTGAAAAAGACTCCGCCATCAACGACGAGATCGAGCGGCTGCGCCACAGCGCGACGTCCTCCCTCTTTGAGCGGCGGGATGTGGTCGTCGTCGCCTCCGTTTCCTGCATCTACGGCCTCGGCGACCCGATCGACTACAAGAACATGGTCATTTCGCTCCGCACGGGCATGGAAAAGCAGCGCGAGGAGCTGATGAAAAAGCTGGTCGAGATCCGCTACGAGCGCAACGACATTGACTTTTCCCGCAACACCTTCCGCGTCCGCGGCGACACGGTGGAGATTTATCCCGCCTATTGGAGCGGGCGGGCGATCCGCGTCGAATTCTTCGGCGACGAAATCGACCGCATCTCTGAAATCAATGCCGTCACCGGCATTCCCGAGCGCGTCATTACCCATGTCGCGGTTTATCCGGCGTCGCACTATGTGGCGTCGCGGGAGAAGCTCAACCGCGCGATCTTTGAGATCGAAAGGGAGATGGAGGAGCGCGAGGCGTGGTTCAAGGCGCACGACAAGCTCCTTGAGGCACAGCGCATCCGCCAGCGGACGATGTACGACATCGAAATGCTGCAGGAGATCGGCTTCTGCAGCGGCATTGAGAACTATTCGCGCGTCATTTCCGGCCGCGCGCCGGGCACGCCGCCGATGACGCTGCTCGATTATTTTCCGGAGGATTTTCTGCTGTTCGTGGATGAAAGCCACGTCACGCTGCCGCAGGTGCGGGCGATGTACGCAGGTGACCGCAGCCGCAAGGAGAGCCTTGTGGATTACGGCTTCCGCCTGCCGAGTGCGTTTGATAACCGCCCGCTGACCTTTCCGGAATTTGAGAGCAAAATCGGGCAGGCCATCTACGTCTCGGCCACGCCGGGCGAATTTGAGCGCGGGCGCGCGGGACAGATTGCCGAGCAGGTCATCCGTCCGACCGGTCTGCTCGATCCGGAGGTCTTCGTCCGGCCCATCGAGGGGCAGATCGACGATCTGATCGGGGAGATCAGCCGCGTCACCGAGCGGCACGAGCGTGTGCTGGTCACGACGCTGACCAAGCGCATGGCCGAGGATCTGACGGAATATCTGCTAAAGGCAGGCATCCGCGTGCGGTACATGCACTCAGACGTGGCGGCGCTGGAGCGTATGGAGATTCTGCGCGACCTGCGCATGGCAAAATTCGACGTTCTGATCGGCATCAACCTGCTGCGCGAGGGTCTCGACCTGCCGGAGGTGTCGCTTGTGGCGATTCTGGATGCGGATAAGGAGGGCTTCCTGCGCAGCGAAACCAGTCTCATTCAGACCATCGGCCGCGCCGCCCGCAACGCCGAGGGCCGCGTCATCATGTACGCCGACAAGATCACGCCCGCCATGCGCGCGGCCATCGACGAGACAAATCGCCGCCGTGGGATTCAGGACGCATATAACAAGGCGCACGGGATCGTCCCCAAGACGATCATCAAGGAGGTGCGCGATCTGCTGGAAATCACGCAGTCCGATGCCGAGGCCGTCGGCAAGCACGGCGTCAAGCTCACCCGCGCCGAGCGCGAGCGCGAAATTGCCCGCCTCGAAAAGGAAATGAAGGCCGCCGCCAAGATGATGGAATACGAATATGCCGCCGTCCTGCGCGACCGCATCATCGAGCTGCGCGGGGAAAAATAGTCCTATATTATAAAAGACGCCGGCTGCGGGGGCAGCCGGCGTTTGGTATTACTGCTTGTTGTATTGCTCGATGGCGAGGCGCAGAAGGTCGAGGGCGCGTTCCAGCTCTTCGCAGCACAGAACGTAGGCGATGCGAATCTCGCTCTTGCCTGCGCCGGGGGTGGCGTAGAAGCCGCCGCCGGGGGCGAAGACGACCGTCTCGTTGTCCACGCTGAACTGCCGCAGCAGGAAGGTCTGGAAGCGCTCGGCATCGTCGACGGGCAGCTTTGCCATCGTGTAAAACGCGCCCTTCGGCTCGATGGTCACAACGCCCGGAATCTCGCACAGCTTCCGGTAGCACACGTCGCGCCGCCGCTGGTATTCCTCGCGCGTAGCCTCAAAATACGACGGGTCGACGCCGTAGAGCGCCGCCGCGCCGACCTGGTCGAGCGTGGCCACGGACAGCCGCGCCTGCGCGATTTTCAGCGCCGCCTCGATGAACGCGCGGTTGCGCGAGATGAGTGCGCCGATGCGCGCACCGCAGGCGCTGAAGCGCTTGGAAACCGAGTCGATCAGAATCAGATTCTCGTCGATATGCCGCAGCGCCGCCGCCGTGGTCAGGTGGCCGCCGTCGTAGATAAACTCGCGGTAGACCTCGTCGCAGATCAGATACAGATCATGCTCCTTGGCAATGCCGGCCAGCAGCCGCAGCTCGGCCTCGGTGAGGACGGTGCCGGTGGGGTTGCCGGGGTTCGTGACGAGAATGGCGCGGGTTTTTTCGTGAATGAGCGGCTCGATAAGCGCGCGGTCGGCGTAGCGGTAGCCGCTCTCCGGCGTGGTTCGAAGGGGGCAGATTTTGCCGCCCGCCATGCGGATGAACGTATTATAATTGGGATAAAACGGCTCCGGCACGATGACCTCGCAGCCCTCGTCGAGAATGCACTGCATGGCCATCAGCAGCGCCTCGCTGCCGCCGGTTGTGATGAGGATGTCTCCTGTCTCGAAGTGCTCTCCCAGACGGGCATAGTATGCCTGCACGGCCCCGATCAGCGCGGGGATGCCGGGCGAGGGCGCGTAGGCCAGCACCTCCTGCCGGTAATTGGCCAGCGCATCGAAGTACAGCTCCGGCGTGCGGATATCCGGCTGGCCGATGTTCAGACTGTGAATGCGGATGCCGCGCTGCTCCGCCGCAACGATATCGGGGTAAAACTTGCGGATGGGAGAAAGCTCGCAGGCGTTGATTTTTTGAGAGAGCTTCATGGAGGACTCCTCCTTCGTTTCAGAATCAGAGATTGGATTTCAGCAGCTCGGCCGCGTCGGTCTTTTCCCACGGCAGGTCCAGCTCGGTGCGGCCGAAGTGGCCGTAGGCCGCGACCTGCTGATAGATCGGGCGGCGCAGGTCGAGCGTCTTGATGATGGAGGCCGGACGCAGATCAAAGCAGCGGCGGACAAGCTCGCTCAGGCTTGCGTCGGAGAGCTTTCCGGTACCGTAGCTCTCAACGAGCACGGAAACGGGGTGCGCCACGCCGATGGCGTAGGCCAGCTCGATCTGGCATTTCTTCGCCAGACCGGCAGCAACGAGGTTCTTCGCAACATAGCGCGCCATATAGGCGGCGCTGCGGTCAACCTTCGTCGGGTCCTTGCCGGAGAAGGCACCGCCGCCGTGATGGGCGTAGCCGCCGTAGGTGTCTACGATGATCTTACGACCGGTCAGGCCGGAGT
>CAKUNB010000039.1 GCA_934668285.1 uncultured Oscillospiraceae bacterium
GCCTCGTGCTTGAAGTAGTCGCCGAAGGAGAAGTTGCCCAGCATCTCAAAGTAGGTGCCGTGGCGGGCGGTCTTGCCGATGTTCTCGATGTCGCCCGTGCGGATGCACTTCTGGCAGGTGCAGACGCGGCGGCGCGGCGGCTCCTCCTCGCCGGTGAAATAGGGCTTCATCGGCGTCATGCCGGCGTTGATCAGCAGAATGGACTTGTCATGCTGCGGCACGAGCGGGAAGCTCGGCAGGCGCAGATGCCCCTTGCTTTCAAAGAATGACAGGAACATCTCCCGCAGCTCGTTCAGACCGTATTTTTTCGTTTCCATAGTTTCTCCTCCAAATAAAAATACCCCACCCCCGGCATAGGGGCGAGGCGCGCTCGCGGTACCACCCTAATTGCCGCGCCAGAGGCACGGCTTCTCAGTCATTCGGTAACGGGAATGGGCCGTCCCGCTCGTCGCGGGCCGCTCGGAAGTGGCGGTCCATGCTGCATGGCTGCGGGGCTTGCACCGTTCCCCCGCTCGCTCCAG
This sequence comes from uncultured Oscillospiraceae bacterium, assembly GCA_934668285.1. Taxonomy (GTDB): domain Bacteria; phylum Bacillota; class Clostridia; order Oscillospirales; family Oscillospiraceae; genus JAZOXB01. The sequence continues at coordinate 522 of CAKUNB010000039.1, forward strand.
CCGCCGGCATGAATTGGCTTCCTCAACGCGATAATTGCAATATTCGGGGTAATTTTATCAAAGCAGCAGGGATTTGTCAACCGCTATTCCCCTGCGTCAGGAAAATCGCAGTAAAAAAATTAAAAAAAATCATAAAACCCCTTGACAAACCGATATTACTTCGTTTATATTGTAATCGATACATCAGTATCGATAAAATCATATCAAATTCAATATTAAAGGAGATGCTGTTATGAAAGGTTTTGCAATGCTCGGAATCGGAAAGACCGGCTGGATTGAGAAGGAGCGCCCTGTCTGCGGGCCAATGGACGCGATCGTAAAACCGATTGCCGTTTCACCCTGCACCTCTGATGTTCATACGGTTTGGGAAGGCGCGATCGGCGATCGCCATGACATGATCCTTGGCCATGAGGCCGTCGGCGAGGTCGTCGAGGTCGGCGCTATGGTGCGCGACTTCCATCCCGGCGACCGCGTTATCATCCCCGCCATCACCCCCGACTGGGGCGCGCTGGAATCGCAGGGGGGCTACTCCATGCACTCCGGCGGAATGCTCGCAGGCTGGAAGTTCTCCAACTTCAAGGACGGCGTCTTTGGCGAGTTCTTCCATGTCAACGAGGCCGACGCCAATATGGCCCTGCTTCCGGACGGGCTTGACCCCGTTGCGGCCGTCATGCTGTCGGACATGGTGCCAACCGGCTTCCACGGCGTTGAGCTTGCCGACGTGCATTACGGCGACGACGTCTGCGTGATCGGTATCGGCCCCGTCGGCCTGATGTCGGTCGCTGCGGCAACCCTGCACGGCGCTGCAAGACTGTTTGCCGTCGGCTCAAGAAAGGTCTGCGCCGATGCTGCGCTTGCCTACGGCGCAACGGACATCATCGACTACCGTCAGGGCGGGATCCTTGAGCAGATCATGGAAAAGACAAACGGCAAGGGCGTTGACCGCGTTGTCATCGCCGGCGGCACCGCCGAAGAAACCTTCGCAGAGGCGATCAAGATGCTCAAGCCCGGCGGACGCATCGGCAACGTCAATTACCTCGGCAGCGGCGATAACGTTCTGATTCCCCGCGTCGAATGGGGCTGCGGCATGGGTCACAAGACCATCGCCGGCGGTCTGATGCCCGGCGGACGGCTGCGGATGGAAAAGCTGGCTGCGCTGATGCAGACCGGCCGTCTGGATACCTCCCGCCTGATCACCCACCGCTTCAACGGCTTCGAGCACATCGAAGAGGCCCTGATGCTCATGCGCAACAAGCCGCGTGATCTCATTAAACCGGTCGTCGTGATCTAAATCATCTCCGAATATTGCTAAAGCGGATGGCAAGGTGCTTTGCCATCCGCTTTATTTATGGTGCTAAAGATAGATGCCGACGGTCAGAGCCAGCCGTCCGCGTCGCGTCGCGCCGCCGAGGGAGAGCACTCGCAGCTTTCCCCGTCCGCGCAGAGAAAGCTCGTCGTTCTCTGCAATCGGACGATCCGGCTTCAGGCAGGTCAGCCCGTTGACCGCCGCCGCGCCCACGCGGACGGCGTTGGCCGCGTCGCCCCGACTGAGATGAAAGGCTGCCGCCAGCACGGCATCGAGCCGCAGCGAGGCCACGCTCACGCGCTGCTCCTTCATCTCCTGCGCAGGCCGCTCGACCGAGGCCGGGTCGACCGCCTCCAGCCGCAGACGCTGCCGCCCTGCATCGGTCAGATTGTCCAGCAGGTACCGCGTAAGCTCCGACAGGACAAAGCAGTCAAAGCTCGTTTCGCGGAGGTAGATGTCCCCCACCGCGTCGCGCCGGATGCCTGCACCCATCAGTGCACCCAAAACATCCCGATGCGACAGCGCGTTTTCCTGATAAAACCGCCCACGTAGGCAGGCGATCGGCCCGTCCTCAAAGGCGAAATACGCCTCGCGCGTCAGATATTCCGGCAGCCAGTAGGCCACAGCGCGTTCGGCCCCCGCCGTCCCGCCCCAAAAGGCGCAGCCCGGCAGCAGCGTGCGCACGAGCGCCTGCTCTCGCTGCGTCAGAAAGGCCGAGCAGACCGGCTGCTCCCGCTCCATCCCGCGCAAAAGCCGGTCCGACGTGCGAATCAGCAGCATCCGCTCCTCCTCCGACTCCGCCAGCGCAGCGATTTCCCTTCTTGTGTCCATCGGTTTCCTCCATCAATAAAACGCGCGGCAGTTGCCTGCCGCGCGGGTTTGGATTTAAGACAACGGCTTGTTAACGGCGTTGTGCTCCTTCTCAGATTCAGCCATCATTTCCTTTGCATAGGCGTTGGCATAGTCAAAAATCAGATCCTCATAATTGATCTTCTTTCCGACGATCGACTCCGCCTTTTCCATGACCTTATCCACAATGTTTGGCTCCTCTTCGGTTGCCTCAGTCGCTTCCGTCGGCTCCAGCTCTCCGGCAAGATACGGGGAGAGCAGGCTGTCCACCTTGGACGTGACGAGCTTGTAGGAAACAAACAGCGCGATTGCGAGAACGGCGACCTCGACCCATACAAACCACCAGTTGCGCCGCACGTATCTCACCTCCTTCTGTCCATTGGACGGGCGGGAACGGAAAAGGTTCCCGGATTATTTCTGATTCTTTCTGTCCTGCTCGATGATGAGCTTCAGCGCCTCGACCGCGACGCGGACGGAGGAGGAGGTATCCTCATCCATATCCTGATCCAGCCCGGCAGCCTCGCGCTCCTGATTCCAGATCACATGGAAGCACGAGCCGCAGCGGCAGTGCAGCGCATCAGCCACGACGAACAGCGCGGCAGACTCCATCTCGCTGGCGAGAACGCCAAGGCGCTTCCACGCCTCCCACTTTTGCAGCAGTTCGTAGGAAACCGGCATTTTTGCGGGGCTGTGCTGGCCGTAGAAGGCATCCTTGCACTGCACGACGCCGGTGTGCGTCCGCTTGCCCATGGCAAGCGACGCCTGCCGCAGCGCAATCGTGATATCGAGATTTGCAACCGCCGGATACTCGATCGGAGCATATTCCTGAGAGGTATGCTCAAAGCGGATCGCGCCGGTGGCGACGACGATATCGCCGGACTTGACGTCCAGATTGATGCCGCCGCAGGTGCCGGTACGGATAAAGGTGTCCGCGCCGATATTATGCAGCTCCTCCATGGCGATGGAAGCGGACGGGCCGCCGATGCCGGTGGAGCAGACGCTGACCTTTTCGCCGAGCAGGGTGCCGGTATAGATATTATACTCCCGATTCTGGGCGACATGCACAGGGTTGTCGAAGTACTTCGCAATGGACTCGCAGCGGCCCGGGTCGCCAGGCAGGATGCAGTAGCGGCCAACGTCGCCCTCGACGCAATGAATATGGAACTGTCTTTCAAGCTGTTGCATCAGAAAAGGCTCCCTTCAAAATCTTTGAAACGCTGTTTCGCGTTTCTTTCAGTATAACGCATAAAAGGCAAAACGGCAATCGGTTTTCGGAATTTCGGCGATTCTTTGTGATTCTGCACGAATTTTCCGGTAGGAATTTGTTGTATCTGTCAGAAAAGCGACATCTGGCTGGTGTCCGGCAGGTCGCCGAAGGCGCCGGCCTGCTTCAGATTTTCGATATGCGTTTTGGAAACCTTGGGGCAGGCGGCGGAGAATTCCTCGATGGATACAAACTGCTTTCCCTCGCGGCCTGCGACGATATCGCGCGCCGCCGTCTCGCCGAGGCCGGAAACGGAGACGAAGGGCGGCAGGAGCTTGCCCTCGTAGATCAGGAATTTCGTCGCATCCGAGCGGTAGAGATCCATATTGGCAAAGTCAAAGCCGCGCAGATAAAATTCGTAGCAGACCTCCAGCGTCGTCAGCAGATCGTCGTCCTTCGCCGAGCGGTCGGGGTTGCCGGAGATGGCCTTGATGTGCTCCTTCACCGTCTCGATGCCGTGGGTCATCATGACCGCGTCAAAGCCGTCCTTCTGACTGCGGCGATAGAAATATGCTGCGTAAAACGCCAGCGGATGATGTACCTTGAACCACGCGATACGGAAGGCCATCATGACATAGGCCGCCGCATGCGCCTTCGGGAACAGATACTTGATCTTCTTGCACGAGCCGATGTACCAGTCCGGCACGCCGTGGTCGATCATTTCCTGCTCCGCGCCCTCGGGAAGTCCTCTGCCCTTACGCACGGCCTCCATGATCTTGAAGGCCCGCTTTTCCGGCATCCCGCATTTGATGAGATAGTTCATAATATCGTCGCGGCAGCCGATGGCCTGACCGACCGTGGCCGTTCCGCTGAGGATGAGGTCCTTTGCGTTACCGAGCCACACGTCCGTGCCGTGTGAGAAGCCGGAAAGCCGGATGAGCGTGTCAAACTGCGTCGGCTTCGTGTCCATCAGCATCCCGCGCGTGAAGCCCGTGCCGAACTCCGGAATGGCGACCGTGCCGGGAACACCCAGCAGCGGGTCGTTTTCATAGCCCAGCACGCGGCTGTTCGTGAAAATAGACATCGTATCCTTGTCGTCGAGCGGAATTTTTTGCGCGTCAACACCGGTCATATCCTCCATCATGCGGATCATCGTCGGGTCATCGTGGCCGAGCATGTCGAGCTTCAGCAGATTCGCTTCCATGGAGTGATATTCGAAATGCGTGGTAATAATGTCAGTTTTCGTGTCGTCTGCCGGATGCTGCACGGGGCAGAAGTCCCAGATTTCATTCTCCTGCGGGATAACGACCAGACCGCCGGGGTGCTGGCCGGTCGTGCGGCGCACGTCCACGCAGCCCGCGGCAAGGCGGTTTTCCTCCGCACGCGGAACGGTCAGATTCCGCTCGGCCAGATATTTCTTTACATAGCCGTAGGCCGTCTTTTCCGCGACCGTACCGATGGTTCCGGCGCGGAACACGTGGCTCGAGCCGAACATCTCGATGCAGTACTGGTGCGCGCGGGACTGGTACTCGCCGGAGAAGTTCAGGTCGATATCCGGCACCTTGTCGCCGCCGAAGCCGAGGAAGGTCTCAAACGGGATGCTGAAGCCGTCCTTGTCCAGCTTCTCGCCGCACTCCGGACAGACCGCGTCGGGTAGGTCCGCGCCGCAGTTGATACCCTCCGGCACCTCGAAGGTGCAGTATTTGCACTTCGGGCAGCGATAGTGCGGCGGCAGCGAATTGACCTCCGTGATACCAGACATGTAAGCCACCAACGACGAGCCGACCGAGCCTCGGGAGCCAACCAGGTAGCCGTTTTCGAGCGAATTCTGCACGAGCTTCTGCGCCGACATATAAATCACGTCGTAATGGCACGTGATAATATCATGCAGCTCCGTTTCCACGCGCTTGGTTACCAGCTCCGGCGGATTCTCGCCGTAGAGCCGGTGCAGCTTTTCGTAGACCAGCCGCTTCAGGTCCTCGACGGAGTTTTCGATCTTCGGCGGGAACAGGTTCTTCGGCAGCGGCAGCACCGTCTCGCACATATCGGCAATCCGGTTCGGATTTGTCACCACGACCTCAAACGCCTTCTCCGCGCCGAGATAGGAAAATTCCTCCAGCATCTCGTCCGTCGTGCGGAAATAGAGCGGATTATCGCGGTCGCAGTCCGTAAAGCCCTTGCTGGCCAGCAGGATACGGCGGTAAATCTCGTCCTCCGGATTGAGGAAATGCACGTCGCCGGTTGCGCAGACGGGCTTTCCCAGCTCCTCGCCGAGGGAGACGATCGTCCGGTTGAACTCGCGCAGCTGCTCCACATCGTCAACCGTCCCGTCCGCCAGCATGAACATATTGTTGCTCAGCGGCTGGATTTCCAGGAAGTCATAGAATGACGCGATGCGCTTCAGCTCACTGCGGCTCTTGTGCGCGATGACCGCCTGAAACAGCTCGCCCGCCTCGCAGGCCGAGCCGATGATCAGGCCCTCGCGGAATTCCAGCAGCTCCGACTTCGGCATTCTCGGGTTGCGCTTGAAGAATTTCAGGTGCGCGTCGGAAATGATGCGGTAGAGGTTACGCAGGCCGGTCTGGTTCTTGGCAAAGACGATAATATGCTTGGCGCGGCGGTCGTTGATGCGGCTGCCGCTGCGCAGGGACGCCATGCAGTCGTTGACCTCCCGCAGCTCCGTCAGCCCGCGCTCTTGCAGCATGGCGGCAAAGCGAAGATAGAGATAGCCGCAGGTCAGCGCGTCGTCCGAGGCGCGGTGGTGGTTGAATTCCGGCAGGCTCAGCGCGTCGGCGACGATATTCAGCTTGTGCTTGGAAAGCTGCGGCATCAGATTCTGCGACAGGATCAGCGTGTCAATATACGTCGGCGCAAAGGGAAGGTCCAGCCGCTCGCAGGCCGCCGCCAGAAAGCCGATGTCAAAGTCGGCGTTGTGCGCCACCAGCACCCGCCCGCCGCAGAAGTCCAGAAACTTCGGCAGCGCCTCGGAAATGTCCGGCGCATCGGCCAGCATATCGTCCGTAATGCCGGTCAGCTCGGTATTTTTCGGGTCAAGATGCCGGTGCGGGTTGACAAAGCTCCGGAAGGTGTCGACGGGCTTTCCGTCCCGCAGCAGCACCGCGCCGATCTCGGTGATGACGTCCTTCGACGAAGACAGGCCCGTCGTTTCCAAATCGAAGGCGACAAATTCGCCCGTCAGGGGCATGTTCTGCTCGCCGTGGACCGCAATCCGGTCGTCCACGTCGTTGACATAGTAGCCCTCGCAGCCGTAGAGAATCTTGATATTCTTGTCCGTTCCGGCGACCTTGTTCTTGCTCGCCTTGAAGGCATCGGGGAAGGACGAGGCAACGCCGTGGTCGGTAATGGCAATGGCCTTGTGTCCCCACCGCGCCGCCGTCGCGACGGCCTCGCCGGTTTTGGTCAGCGCGTCCATCATGGACATCGTGGTATGCAGATGCAGCTCCACGCGCTTGTGCTCAGCGGTATCCTCGCGGTGCGGCGCGGCGGCAGGCATCACGGCGAAGGGCCGGACAATAACCTCTTTGGTATAATCGTCGTAGTCCACCTTCCCCTGCACCCGCAGCCACTGCCCCGGCTTGCTCACGCCGTCGGCAATCGGTTTTCCGGTGTCGCCCTTGAAATAGCCGCCGACGCGGATCGAGCCGGTGTAGTCCGTCATGTCAAAGCCGATCACGATTGCCGCGCCCTTTTTAATGTCGCGGTGCTCCACGGCGAAGACCTTGCCCTCGAGAATCACGCGCTCGTCCTGCATGTCGAGGTTGATGTCCCCAATCTTCACCGCTTCGCCGCGGAAGGGCTTGCCGTAGATCATGGACGGCTCGTCCGGCTTCTTCTCCGGCGCAGAGAAGCGCACGGTGGGCACGTCGCGCATCGCCTCGCGGCGGAACTGCTCGGTCTGCTCAAACAGCGCCTCGCCCTCGGCTGCGTTGCCGCTTTGCACCTCGATCTTCGTCGTCAGTCCGAAGCGCTCGTTCAGGTACCGCTCCGCGCAGTGCAGATGGGGCGCGAGCGCGTCCTTGCCGTTCGCCCGCAGGCGCAGCACGCTCGTTCCCTGCGCCAGCTGCCATTGACAGCCCGCAAGGATCGCCGCCGCCGGAGAAAAGGCGGAAATAATGCTCCGGTTCAGCTCCGCCGCTTCCAGCTTCTCCGCCGCAGCGGCGGGAAACAGCGGCGAAATGTGCACCGTCCGCAGCCCGTACAGCCCTGCCAGCGCCTGCGCCGTTTCCTCAAGCGTCCGCGCCGGAACGTAGTCCGCAAGGCGCAGCTCAAGGCTGACGCTCTTTTGCAGCGGGTCGATCTCCGCGCGGCAAACCGCCGCCTGCTCATAAAGGGCACGCAGCGGTTCGTCGGGCTGGTATTCATAAAACATCTGCAAAAAGGGATAGGGATTCATCTGTTTCTCCTATTATAATTGCTCTATGTAGCGCAGCAGCGCGGGCAGCAGCTCGTCGTAGGGCAGCGTTTCCTTGCGCTCGCCCTTGACGAAGATCACGCCGCAGCCGTCGCCGCCTGCAACGCCGATGTCGGCCTCCCGCGCCTCGCCGGGGCCGTTGACGACGCAGCCCATGACCGCGACGGTAATGTCCTTATCGATGCCCCGGAGCGCCTCTTCTACCCGGCCAGCAAGGCCGATGAGGTCGATCTTTGTCCGCCCGCAGGTCGGGCAGGAAATCAGGTTCACGCCCCCGCGCAGTCCGGCAGCGCGCAGAATCGCCTTCGCCGCCTCGACCTCGCGCACGGGGTCGGCGGTCAGCGAGACGCGAATTGTATCGCCGATGCCGAGACACAGCAGCCCGCCGATGCCCATGGCGGACTTGACCGTGCCCATATACTCCGTGCCCGTCTCCGTCACGCCGAGGTGCAGCGGATAGTCCGACTGCTCGGAAAACAGCCGGTAGGCCTGCATCATCAGCGGCACGGAGCTGGACTTCATGGAAACGCAGATATCGTCAAAGCCGAATTTTTCCAGCAGCCGGATGTGGGAAAACGCACTCTCGACCAGCGCCTCCGGCGTGGGATGGCCGTACTTTTCCAGCAGACGCTTTTCCAGACTGCCGCCGTTAACGCCGATGCGGATGGGGATATGATGCGCCTTACAACAGTCCACGACCGCGCGGACGCGATCCTCGCCGCCGATGTTGCCGGGATTGATGCGGATTTTTGCCGCGCCGCGCTCGGCGGCGGCAATGGCCAGCCGGTAGTCAAAGTGAATGTCCGCAACCAGCGGCAGCGGCGAGCGCGCCGCAATCCTTCCGAACGCCTCCGCCGCCGCCATATCCGGCACGGACAGACGCACGATCTCGCAGCCCGCAGCCCGCAGCGCCGCGATCTGGCCGAGGCAGCCCTCAATATCGGTGTTCGGAATATTGAGCATCGACTGGATGGAAGCCGGCGCGCCTCCGCCGATCTTCACTCCGCCGACCGTGATTTGTTTCGTCATGTTAGCCTCCAAACAGCTGGAACACGTCCTTAAAGAAGATGACCGCCATAAACAGCAGCAGCAGAATCATGAACGCACCGTTGAGATAGCCCTCGTACTTCGGGTTGATCTTGCGCCGCAGCAGCTTTTCCGCCGCCGCAGTGACCAGCAGGCAGACAATGCGGCCGCCGTCCAGCGCCGGAATCGGCAGCATGTTCATCACCGCCAGATTGACCGCAATGAACGAGAACAGATTCAGCACGTTTGCAATGCCGAGGCCGACGGTTTCGGCCTGTGCGCCCTGCTTGGCCGCCTCGGAGATAATCACAACCGGGCCGCCCATCTCGTCGATTCCGGCCCTGCCGGTGATGAGATCAACCAGTCCCAGCCGCACCAGCCGCGCAAAATCGAGGCAGTTATTCCAAGCGTTGGAAACCACGCTTGTAAAGCTCTTCTCCTCCACGCCGCGATTAAAGCCATAGCGCGCAACGCCGTCCTCGCCGATATAATCCCGGGCGATCGGTACATTCTTCAGCTCGACAAGCTCGCCGTTCCTGCGGACGGTAATGTCCTGATAGCCGTCCTCGTCGCGGTCGAGCAGGATCGTAATATCGCCGGAAATATAGACGTGCTCGCCGTTGATCGAAACGAACTCGTCGCCCACCTGCAGGTAGTCCTCAAAGGGCCGACCCGGGACAATTTCGGTGATCTGCCGCGTATAAAATCCGCCGCTCACCACGCCGAGGACAATCAGCAGCACCACAAAGCCGAACACGAAATTCATAAATGAACCGGCAGCCAGAATGATCAGCCGCTTCCACACCTTCGCGCGGCCAAAGGCGCGCGGGTTATCGCTCTCGCCGTCCTCGCCCTCCATCGCGCAGTAGCCGCCGATGGGGATGCAGCGCAGAGCATAGGTCGTTTCGCCCTTCTTCTTTTTCCAGAGCGCGGGGCCCATGAAGAGCGAAAACTCGTTGACCTGAACGCCGAAGAGCTTCGCAGTCAAAAAATGCCCCAGCTCGTGCACAAAAACAAGAAGGCCAAACAGGAAAATCGCCAGAATTACGTAAAAAACGGTCAATCGTTACACCTCTGTGCGTGCAGCCGGACGGCCTCGCGCGCCGCTCGGTCCGCCGCTAAAATTTCGTCTAAATTCGGTTCCGTCGTCGGCGGCACTGCGTCCATCGCAGCCCGGATCAGGCGGGGGATGTCATAAAAGCCGATTGCATCCTGCAAATACAGGGCAACGGCAGCCTCGTTTGCGCCGTTCATCACCGCGCAGGCCGTGCCCCCGCGCCGCGCGGCCTCCTTCGCCAGTGCGAGGCAGGGAAACGCCGTCTCATCGGGCCGGTCAAACGTCAGAGGGCCGCAGGTCAGCAAATCCAGCGGCGCGTCGGGATTTTCCGTGCGGTGCGGATAGGTCAGCGCGAGGCGGATGGGAATGCGCATATCGGGAACGCCGAGCTGCGCCAGCACCGCGCCGTCGCGGAACTCCACGAGGGAATGCACGATGCTCTGCCGGTGAATCACCGCGTCCACCCGCTCCAGCGGGAGGTCGTAGAGCCGCATGGCCTCGATGATCTCCAAGCCCTTGTTCATCAGGGTCGCGCAGTCGATGGTGATCTTCTCGCCCATCTTCCAGTTCGGATGGCGGAGCGCGTCAGCTTTCGTGACGTGCTGCAGCTCCTCCGGCGTTTTGCCGTAGAACGGCCCGCCGGAACAGGTCAGAATCAGCCGCCGAATCTCGCGCCGGTCGCCGCAGCCCATCAGACACTGGAAAATCGCGGAATGCTCGGAATCGACGGGGATGATCTCCGCGCCGAAGCGCCGCGCCTCGGCCATGACCAGCTCACCGGCGCAGACCAGCGTTTCCTTGTTGGCAAACGCGATGCGCTTTCTCTTCCGGATGGCCGCCAGCGTCGGGCGCAGGCCGAGCATGCCCACGACGGCAGTCACTACTGTGTCGGCCTGCTCGCACTCGGCGGCGGCGATCAGCCCTGCCTCGCCGGAGAGAACGGTAATAGCTTCCCCCGCCAGCGCCGCTTTTACTTCCTGCGCCGCTTTTTCGGTCGCCATAACCGCGAGCTGCGGATGAAATTCGCGGCACTGCTCCACCATGCGCTCCACGTTCGTCCCCGCCGTCAGCGCGGCGACGCGGACGGGAAGCTGCCGCACCACATCGAGTGTCTGCCGTCCGATAGAGCCGGTGGAGCCGAGAATCGATAGATATTTTGTCATATTACTTAATTGCAAACGGGATGAGCAGCAGCAGAATTTCCGTCAGCGGCGCGACGGCCATGGTGCTGTCAAAACGGTCGAGAATGCCGCCGTGGCCGGGGATGAGATTGCCATAGTCCTTGATGCCGACCTGCCGCTTTACAACGGAGAGGGTCAGGTCGCCGATGATGGACGCAATCGCGCCGAGCACGCCGTAAATTGCGGCAAAAAGGTAATTCACCTCAGTAAAATTGAAGCACTTTTTCAGGAAAAAGGCGTACAGCAGCATCACTGCAACGTTCGTCACGACGCCGCCGATCGCGCCCTCGACCGTTTTTTTTGGGCTGATGACCGGCGCGAGCTTATGCCTGCCGCAGGCACGGCCGACGAAATACGCGCCCGTGTCGGCGATCATCGACAGGACGAACGCCGTGATAATAAAGAACACGCCGCCGTCCATGCAGCGCAGGCGCACCAGCGCACCGATCAGGAACGGATAAACCACGCCGGAAAACAGCGGCGCGGCCAGCGAGGAAAATAGCAGCTTCGTATGTCCCGCCAGCAGCTCGCAGAACAGCGCCATAAAGAACACGAACAGCGCCGTCAGCGCACTGACCCAGAGCGTCTGCTCCGAAACGATACCCTCGCCCTTGAGCCACGACCACAGCACCGTCGCGGCCGCCATGAGGGCCGTATAGACAAGGATGCGCTTATGCTTCAAAAGCCCCGTGCGCCAGAGCATCTCATACGCGCCGATCATGCACGCCACGGCAAACAGGATGGCCGTCGCAACCGGCGGCAGCAGAATGACGATCGCCAGCAGCAGCCGGATCCACAGCGCGGTATGAGAAAGCATGGCAGACGTCTCCCTGTTTATCTTGC
>CAKUNB010000040.1 GCA_934668285.1 uncultured Oscillospiraceae bacterium
GGCCGTGGCAATCTCGCAGAATAGTCTTGATTTTCTGGTAGTTTTCGGCGAATTCGGAACTTCCTGCACGAGATTGCCACGTCGCTTCGCTCCTCGCAATGACACGTGGGGTAGTTTTTTGTTACGCTGGGATGCAGCCCATCGGGCTGCATCTCAGACTGTCAAAGAAGTCCGATTTTGTCATTGCGAGGCCGCTTGCGGCCGTGGCAATCTCGCAGAATAGTCTTGATTTTCTGGTAGTTTTCGGCGAATTCGGAACTTCCTGCACGAGATTGCAACGTCGCTTCGCTCCTCGCAATGACACGTGGGGTAGTTTTTTGTCACGCTGGGATGCAGCCCATCGGGCTGCATCTTTTTTGGTACGCCAGAAGATGGACTCGAATAGTTGCAATAAGCCACCGATGCAACAGGAAGCTCTAAAAGTTACATCAAAACTCCAAGAAAGCTGCCGGTGGCAGCTTGTTGGACTGCGGTGGTAGCTTTTGGACGCTAATGATATATCGCTGCGCGATGTGATATACGGCCAAGCCGTATGATATACTTGCTGCGCAAGCATGATATAATATCCGTTCCTCCACATGCCGCAGGCATATATCATCGCACGAAAGTGCGATATCATATCGAAGATATATCACCCGTTCCGATAGGAACGGATATCATTAAAAGTACCCTCTTTTGCCCAAGGCAAAAGAGGGTACTTTTATGGTGCGCGAGGCGGGAGTTGAACCCGCACGTCCGGAGTGGACACTAGAACCTGAATCTAGCGAGTCTACCAATTCCACCACTCGCGCATGTGCTATCTTCCGACTGCTCGGATATTGTAGCACAAATCCTGTGGGTTGTCAATCCTTTTTTTGTATTTTTACCGCGAGGCGGCGCAAAATGGTTTCACCGCTCGGCAAACGGGACATACTCTCTGTGGCGCAGCAGCGGCTTATAGGCCGGGCGGTAGATGCGGCCGCCGGTGAGCACCTCTTCCATCCGGTGCGCACACCAGCCGGTGATACGCGCGATGGCAAACAGCGGCGTGAACAGATCCGGCGGGATATTCAGCATCCGGTAAATCAGGCCGGAATACATATCCACGTTGGCGCACATGACCTTTTCGCTGCCGGTGATCTCGGCAAACACCTTGGGCGTTACGCGCTCGATTGCCTCCATCAGCTCCAGCTCCTCCAACATCCCGCGCTGCTCGGCGAGCCTCCGCGCGCCGCGCTTGAGGATTACGGTACGCGGGTCGGAGAGCGTATAGACCGCGTGTCCCATGCCGTAGACAAGGCCGCTCTTATCGCCGACCTCGCCGTTGAGAATCCGGCGGACGTAGGCGGCGACCTGTTCATCGTCCTTCCAGTCCGCGACATTCTGCTTGACTTCCTCAAACTGCCGCAGCACCTGCCGGTTCGCGCCGCCGTGCTTCGGGCCCTTCAGCGAGCCGACCGCCGCCGCGATGGCGGAGTAGGTATCCGTGCCGGTCGAGGACACGCAGCGGCAGGAGAACGTCGAGTTGTTGCCGCCGCCGTGCTCGGCATGGCAGACCAGACACAGATCGAGCAGCCGCGCCTCCTCGTGGGTAAACTGCTTGTCCGGCCGGATCATGCGCAAAAAGTTCTCCGCGATCGACAGACCCGGCTCCGGACGGTGGAGATAAAGGCTGTCGTTTTCGAAATAATGACGCTTTACAACATACGCATACGCGACGATCACCGGGAAGCGGGCCACCAGCTCAATGGACTGCCGCATCATATTCTCAACCGACAGATCGTCCGGCGTCGGGTCGTTGGAGTACAGCGCCAGCACCGAGCGGCCGAGCTTGTTCATGATATCGTGGCTGGGATTCTTGAGGATCATGTCCTCGGTAAAGTTCTCGGGCAGCGCGGTGTTCTCATGGAGCAGCGCCTCGAACATCTCCAGCCGCTTCTTCGTCGGGAGATTGCCGAACAGGAGCAGATACGCCGTCTCGGAAAAGCCGAAGCGCCCCTCGCGGATGTAGGCCTCGACCAGCTCCGAAAGATCGTAGCCGCGATAGATCAGGCGGCCCTCCATCGGCTCGCGCTCGCCGTCGACCATGCGGTAGCCGAGAACGTTGCCGACCTTCGTGCAGCCGATCATCACGCCGGTGCCGTCGTCGTTACGCAGACCGCGCTTGATATTGCTGTTGGTTTTTGCCTCCTGTTTCAGGCTGTAATGAATCTGATAATCCGCGCATAGGCTGTGGAGAAGCTCGTTGGAGATATCCGACAGCGGTCTGTTCTCGTTCATCCGCTCACCCCGTTTCAAAATTTTCTTTATTCTACCAAAGTATTCGTCCGCCGTCAAGCCGATTACCGAAAAGGAGTACAAAAATGAAGGATACCATGTTGCCAAGTCTGATTTCTGGTCTGCTCTGCTTTGTCTTTTTGCTGCTGCCGCTCCCGCGCGCCGCCGGTAAGGAGCCGGTCGAGGCGCCGCCCGCAACGGAGGCCGCGTCCGAGCAGACCGAGCCGCCGACCGAAGCGCCCACAGAGCCGCAGCCGCCCTTCGACAGCGCGACGGACATCACCCTGCGCACGCAGGAGGGCGAGCTTCTGACCCTGCCGCTGGACAAGTACCTGACCGGCGTACTGCTCGCCGAAATGCCGTCAGACTTCCCCGCCGCCGCGCTGCAGGCGCAGGCCATCGCGGCCCGTACATTTACGCTGCAAAAAATCAACATGCGCAAGCACACCGACGCCGACGTCTGCGCGGACAGCGCGTGCTGTCAGGGCTGGCGCAGCCCCGAGGGTGAGGACTGCGCAGCTTTGGAGGCCGCCGTGCAGAGCACCGACGGGCTGGTCGTCACCTATCACGACGCGCTGATCGACGCGACCTTTTTCTCCTGTGACGGCGGCCGGACGGAATCCGCGCTTGCCGTCTGGGGCAGCGACATCGCCTATCTCCAATCGGTCGACAGTCCGCAAAGCAGCGACAGCCGCAGCTATGCCGAGGAAAAGCGCTTTGAAGAAGCGGAGCTGCTGGAGCTGCTGCGCGCCGCGTACCCCTCGCTGGAGCTGGGCGAGGCGCCGTGGTTTCAGAATCTGACCTACACCGACGGCGGCGGGCTGGCCACCGCCGAGGTCGGCGGCGTTACCCTGACCGGTCCCGAGCTGCGCCGACTGCTCGGCCTGCGCTCAACGGACATGACGATCACCCAGCAGGACGGCAGCGTGCTCATCTCGACCAACGGCTTTGGCCACCGCGTCGGTCTGAGCCAGTACGGCGCAAAGGCTATGGCCGAGGCCGGCAGCGACTTTGCCGAAATCCTGACCCACTACTACCGGAACACCGCCCTCCGCCGCCTCGTCCGCGGCTAACCCCGCAGCGCACCCCGCCCCGCAGCGCCTCGGCTCCTTTTGAAGAAGCCGGTGCCGCAGGGCGGGCGTTTATTTTATATAGTATACATAGAGAAAGCCGCTGCCAGAGGGTAGTCAAAAAGTACACGTTTTGAACACCTTTGGCTTTTTGGTCCTTTGATTGTGAGCACGAAAAATGCTTTGTCACGTCAAAAAAATCCCCCGACCACGTCATTGCGAGGCCGCAGGCCGTGGGAATCTGTGATAATTTCAAAGGCTATGCAGAGTCTGCGGTAAAATGATAGTCTTTGTTTCATCGCTTTTCCACGTCCCCTCCGCCCTCGGGCGGAGGGGACAAACAAAGGGCATGAGGCGCGGCCTCATGCCCTTTCAGACTGTCAAAAAAAGCCCGATTCTGTCATTGCGAGGCCCTGAAAGGGCCGTGGCAATCTCGCAGAATTGGTTTGATTTTCCAACAGATTTCGGCGAATTCGAAACTGCCTGCACCGGCGGGGTGAGGGCACCCCGCCCTACGAACATAAACGATACTGTCTGCACGGGCCGATGAGGGTATCGGCCCCTACGCGTTAAATGACGCTACGTGCAACGCAGGCGCTGGTGGGCGCCCGCGTGCGTATGGCGATATTTTTCCTCAGAAGCTGCCGCTGCGGCCGCCGTGGGAGGTGCCGGAGGAGCTGGTGTGGGAGGAGCTGTTGCTGTCGTTGTCCTTGGGCTTCGGCGTGGCGGTCACGGTGCTGTAGAGGAACAGGTCGCGATCCATCGTCAGCTGCATGCTGTCGCGGCAGACATAGCTGTTCGCGGCAGCCTGCGCACGGACGGTTTTCAGCGCGCCCTTGTAGCCCGCCATGACAACAAAGGCCAGCACGATGCCGATAGCCAACGCGAGCAGAATCCAGCCGGCGCCGGGCAGGAAGGATTCGCTGCCGCTGTCAGTCTCCGGCAGCGTACCGTCTTCCGTATAGAGGACGGAATAGACGATTTCGTTGCAGCTTTCGGCGAATTTCCAGAAGGCCTCGTTGTATTCCAGCGACCGCAGGGACGGCAGGAACGCCTCGTCGAGCCGGTCCATCGCGTTGTCGCCGAAGACATACTCGCCGACACCGGCGGTGGTGTAGGCATAGTTCCGCGTGTCGCCGTCGACGCTGACAAGCAGCAGAATGCCGTCGTTGCCGTCCATGCCGTAGCCGTTGTAATCGTAGAAGTCGTCGGCGTATTCCGTGGCGGTCTTGCCGTCAAGCGAGGTAACGGTGACGATGGCAACGTCAAAATTCAGGTCGATGCTGATTGCGTCAAGATGCTCAGCCAGCGCAAGCTGCTCCTCCTCGGTCAGCAGGCCCGCGCCGTCGATGAGGCGGGCGGGATGATCCTCCTCCGCAGAAACGGACAGGACGGGCAGCAGGCACAGCAACAGCGCCAGAACGATACATAATTTCTTCATCACAGCGCCCTCCTTACAGAATGCCCAACACCCGCAGAAGCAGGATGACGGCATACGAAATGGCGGACAGGCTCAGCGCCCAGATCGCCCAGTACTTCCAGTAGAGCTTTTTGTCCATCGGCAGATCGCCGACGAGCTTGCCGGTCTGGCCGTTCATGGCGAAGGGATAGCGCTTGCCGTTCCACGTGACATTGAGCAGCCACACGGGGTACAGCGCGTAGTTCGTCTTCTGCTCGCTCAGGCTGATGTTGCTCTTTTCGGCCACGACGCTGTCGTAGTCCGGCGCGGTCGCGGCGAACAGCCGCTCGGTGCTCGTGCGGATGCGCTGATTGACGCGCGGCACGCACTCTTCAGAGGACACGTCATAGCGGTCGGCGACAAAGCCGGACAGATAGGCGGTCTGGAAGTCCACGGCGTCGGAAAAGTCGAACGGCTCGATGGATTCCATCATATCGTCGGGCATTTTGGTCGAGCCGTCCATCGGGACGTGCTCAAAGGCGACGGAGCCCTGCCGCAGGAGCATGTAATGCTGCGTCTCGGTATAGTCGTTATCCGAGTCGCTCCAATGGCGCGTGCGCGTGGCGTGGTAGCGGATGTTTGCGTCGGTCTTCGCGTCGAAGAGCCAGTAGGGGACGTAAACGCCCTTGATCTCGTCGAGCTGGTGCTCGCTGCGGAAGCGCTTGGGCAGGAGCTTCTTGCCCTTGAAGTGGTTGAGCAGCGCCTGCTTTGCGGCCTGCTTATCCAGCTTGAAGGGCAGGATGTAGTCGGGCTTCAGCTCGCCCGCGACGCGGCCGGTCAGGATAACGGGGTTGCCGCAGAAGGGGCAGCTCATCGCGGCGGTCGTCTCGTCGGCGACGATGGCCGCGCCGCAGGACTGGCAGGTATAGACAGAGGCATTCTCATCTGCCCACTGCTGGCCGTCCTGCTCCGTTTCCCAGACGGGCTCGGTGTCCTCCTGCTCATTTTTCAGCACATCGTCGTACTCCTTGAGCATCTCGACATCGAGGTTCGTTCCGCAGAAGGGACAGGTCATCTGCTGCGCGTTGCTGTCGAATTCCAGCTTGCCGCCGCAGCAGGGGCATTTATACTCCAATAAAACAGCCATTGCCGTTCCTCCCTCTTACTGCACGTCGTTTGCGTCGAAGGGATCGCCGCATTCGGGGCAGAACTTGGGCGGATGCTTCGGGTCGGCAGGAGTCCAGCCGCACTTGTCGCACTTGTAAAGCGGTTCTCCGGCGGGCTTGGGCTTGCCGCACTCGGAGCAGAAGCGGCCCTTGTTCACTGCGCCGCAGGAGCAGGTCCAGCCATCAGCGGGCTTCGGCTTGCCGCAGTTCTGGCAGAATTTCGAGGTGTTCACCGTGCCGCAGGAGCAGGTCCAGCCGCCGGCGGGGGCAGACTGCGCGGGCTGCTGCATTTGCTGCTGCTGCATTTGCTGCTGCTGCATTTGCTGCTGCTTCTGCGCGGCGCTCATCTGGTAGAGCTGCTGGGCGTTCATGCCGCCGGACATCTGGGCCATGTTCATGCCCATAAAGCCGATGGCAGCGCCGCCCGCGTTACCGGCAGCGGCCTTCATGGCCTCGGCCTGCGCGCCGGTGAGGGTCGCGGCGGCCATATCGGCGGAGCGGAGCACCGCCGTCTTCTGCAGCTCGCGGATAGACTCGGCCTGATCGGCGGGCAGGCTGGGCGGATTCATGGTGATCTCGCCGAGGCGGATGCCGCGCGGCGTCCAGTCGGGCTTCAAAAATTCGCGCATTGCATCGCGCAGCTCAACGACGTGGCTGCTGATCTGGTTGGGGCGAATTTCCAGCTCGGCGATCTTGCCCAGCGCGGGCTGCAGCGCCATCACGAAGGAGTTGCGCAGCATCTCGTTCATGTCCTCGCGGGTGTAATCGCCCTTGATGTTGCCGCTGAACTTCTCGAAGAACAGAATCGGATCCTCGAGGAAGTAGGTATAAGTACCGTTGCAGCGCAGGTCGACGTCCATGTCAAGGCCGATGTTGCGGTCGACGGCGCGGAACATGACGGGCGTGGGCGTGCCGTAGAGGTTGTTCTTGATTTCCAGCAGGTTAAAGTAGTACACGCGCTGGTCGCGGCCGGTGTTGCCGCCGAAGGCGATGCGGCGGCCGATGGTCTTGAAGCTGTTGACGATGTTTTTGCCGAGGCTTCCCTCGAAGATGCTCGGCTCAGCCGAGTTGTCGTAGACGAACGGGCCCGGCTCGGCTGTGAATTCCACGATCCGGCCCTGATCGACGATGGCCATGGCCTGACCGGGGTTGACGACGATCAGCGAGCCGTTGGAAATGATATTCTCCGAACCGTTGTTGCGGGTCTTGCCGTCGGTGTTGCGCATGGCGCGGCGCACCAGAACGTTGTCGGGCAGCGCGTCGCAGATGAAGTATTCCTTATACTGATCGGCAAGAACGCCTCCAGCCGCGCCGAGTGCGACTCTGATAAGTCCCATTGCAAATCTCCTTCCCATAAAAAGGCATATTTTTATTCGCGGCCCGCCCTGCGCGCCGCCGGTCTGGCTTTATTATAACATATCTTTGTCGCCGTGTACAGGATTCCGGTAAAAATTTCTCCGGCAACCGTTGCACAGGAACGGCAGTCTGTGCTATACTGGAGACAGAGAAAAACGCTCCCCCGTGGAGCGGGTACGGAGGACAATTCAAATGATAGACCATGCAACGGAGCTTTGCCGCTGGCTCGACCGCGGCGTATCTCCTTACCATACCGTCGCCGTCGCGGCGGAGTATCTGCAGGAGCACGGCTTTTCCGCCCTGCGGGCGGAGGCGCCGTTCGAGCTGGCGCGCGGCGGGCGGTACTATGTGCAGAGCGGGACCTTTCTTGCCGCCTTCACCTTAGGGCAGCAGTCCGACCGCTTCCGCATTGCCGCAGCGCACACCGACTGGCCCTGCATGCGCGTCAAGCCGGATCCCGAGCAGGTCGCCGGCGGCTGCTGCAAGCTCAGCGTGGAGCCTTACGGCGGCGCGATTCTGAACTCGTGGCTCGACCGGCCGCTGTCGCTGGCGGGCGTGGTCATGGTGCGGACAGAACAGCCCATGCAGCCCGAGGCGCGGCTGATCTGCTGGGACGAGCCGCTGCTGACCATTCCGAATCTCGCCATTCACATGAACCGCGAGGTCAACAAGGGCGTACCGACCAAGGCGAATGTCGACATGCTGCCGCTGTGCGCCACGGTCGCCGACGGCTGGAGCAGGGACGGCTATCTGGTTGAAAAAATCGCGGAGAAGCTGGCCGTCCGGCCGGAGGACGTGCTCTCCTTTGAGCTGAATGTCTACTGCGCGGAGAAGGCGCAGCGCGTCGGCTTTGCGCAGGACTTCATCTCCTCGCCCCGGCTGGACAATATCACCTCGGTGCATGCCGTTGTAACCGCGCTGGCTGCGGCGGCGGGCGACGGCGTGAACGTCGCCGTGCTGTACGACAACGAGGAGATCGGCAGCAACACCCGCCGCGGCGCGGACAGCACGATGCTCTCGCTCCTGCTGGAAAAGATCGCCGCCGCGCTGGGCCTTGACCGCGTCGCCATGCTCGACGCGTGCCTCAGGGGCATGTTCCTCTCCTGCGACGCGGCGCATGCGCTGCACCCGAACCATCCGGAATATGCCGACACGAGCTGCGCCCCGCGGATGAACCGCGGCGTGGCGCTCAAGCGCAGCCCGCGCTATTCATCCGAGGCCGAGACCTGCGCCGTCGTGCGCGGTCTGTGCGAAAAGTACGGTATCCCGATGCAGCTTTATATGAACCGGCCCGATCTTGCCGGCGGCGGTACCGTCGGCTCGATGGCCTCGGCCCTGCTGGCCATGCCGGCGGCGGACGTGGGCGTGCCGATGCTGGCGATGCACTCGGCCCGCGAGCTGATGGGCGCGCAGGATCAGGCGGCGCTTTGCCGCCTCTGTGAAGCATTTTTTAACGAATAAGGGAGGAAGGGACAATGAAAAAGCTGATACTCCGCGCGGCGGCGCTGCTGTGCTGCCTGAGCCTGCTGCTGGCCCCCGCCTCGGCGGCCAAGGTCTCCTCTGAGGGCTACGAGTTCCCCGACGACTGGAGCCGCGAGGCGCTGGTCTTCGCCGTGGAAAACGGCATCTTCGCGGGCGACGAGCACCACAGGCTCAATCCGGAAAAGAACATCACCCGCGCGGAAATGGCGGCGGTGCTGGTGCGCCTGCTCGGCGCAACGGAGCAGGGCAATCTGAGCGCGTACACCGACGTACATACCGACGACTGGTTCTATCGGGAGCTGGGCGCGGCGGTCGGCGCGGGCGTTTTTAACGGAACGTCCAACACGACGATGGCCCCGAACGCGCCCATTACCCGCGAGCAGGCGGCGGTCGTGCTGTGCCGCGCCTTCGGCGTGGTCGCGTCCAAGCGCGAGGCCTATCTCGGCTTCGGCGACGGCGCGGCGGTCTCCGGCTACGCCCGCGACGCAGTCAGCGCGCTGAAGGAAGCCAAGATCATCAACGGCTACGAGGACGGCACCTTCCGTCCCGCCAATTCCATCACCCGCGCCGAGGTCGCGCAGCTGCTGTTCAAGATGTTTGACTGCATTGCCGACACGCCCGAGGAAATCCCCGCCTCCGGCTGGGTGCTCTATCGCGGTAAGGCCGCCCTGCCGGAGACGCTGTCGCTCGACGGCACGCTGATCCTCGGGCAGGCCATGCCCGCAGCTCTTGCAGTGACGGACTGGAATATCACCGGCACGCTGGCCGTGCGCACCGGCACCGATACGACGCTTGATCTGGCGGGCGTGAAGACCGCGCAGCTGGTCTTTGCGCCGCGCAGCGGCAAGCTCACGGGCAACACCACCTCGGTCTGCCTGTGGGGCGGCGGCGCGACCTATCACGGCATCGCTTCCGAGCTGATCGTCATGGGCGGCAGCCACACGGCAATCGGCGGCTATCCGATGCTGGATCTGCGCGGCGGCTCGCTTGACCTCACCGGCAGCGCGCTGGACGTGGTGATGGGCAGCGGCGCGGCCCTGCAAATGACCGGCAGCGCCGCAACGGTGACAATGGAGGATTCCGCCGTCCTGACGCTCCCCGGCGGCACGGAAATGCTCACGATGGGCAACCACTGCACCGCCGAGGTGGGCGGCCGCCCGAAGACGGTCGTCATGGGCGACTCCTCCTCCCTGACGCTGAACGGCAGCGCCGGCTTGCTCACGATGGGCGATTCCTCCGGCGCAATCATCAACGGCAGCCTGAAAACCGTCCACATGGGCAACGGCGCTACCCTGTCGCTGACGGGCAGCGCGGAGGCACTGGTCGCCGGAAAGCATGCCGTCGCATCCGTCGGCAGCGGCCTGAAAACGGCGCAGCTCGGCGACGGCTCCACCCTGACTCTGACCGGTGACGCCGAATCACTGACCGCTGAAAATAATACCACCGTAACCATCACCGGCAGCCTCGGCACAGCGCAGCTGGGCGACAGCTCGTCGCTGACCCTGACCGGCAGTGCGGAGACGGTCTCTCTGGGTAAGAATTCCACCGCCACCATCGGCGGCACCGCAGCCGCCGCCACCGTTCTGGCCGGAACGAAGCTGACCGTCAACGGCAGAGTGCAGACGCTGACGCTTGACGGCGAGGGCTGCACCGTAAACGGCAGCGGCAGCGTCGGAAATCTGATTCTGAACTACGGTAACTGCGAAATTTCCGTCCCCTGCGACAGCCGCGAGGGCGAATACTACAACGCCCTGCAGCGCGAGCATGACAACGCGCTGAACGTGGTCAAGACGATGCGCGTGGCCTGCACGGTGGAAAAGGAAACAAAGCTCTACAGCAACCGCTACCTCAGCGGCTACATCCGCACGATCCCCGCAGGCTCGATTGTTTATAACGAGTGGCACCCCGCAGGCAACACCTTTTACGTCTCCTGCGAGGACGGCACGAAGGGCTGGGTCTATCGCTGGGACTGCTACATCCCCGACGACACGGTCACGACCGACGGCAACCTCGACTACTCCGACGCGACCAAGGAGGGCTTCGTCGACCTCAACGGCTATTCCAGCAAGACCGACTATCTGATCTGGGTCAGCCGGTACACGCAGAAGGTCATCGTCTTCCAAGGGTCGAAGGGAAACTGGAAGGTCCTGCGCACCTTCCCCTGCTCCTCCGGCGCGAACAACACGCCGACACCGGCCGGCGTGTTTGAAACCTCCCTGCACGAGTACCGCTGGAACTTCAACAATTACTATGTTTCCAACGTCACCATCTTCAACGGTGACCACGCCTTCCACACCATTTTGTACAATTACGGCGGCGGCATCTATGACGACCGCGTCGGCATTCCGCTGTCGCACGGCTGTATCCGGATGCTCCAGCCCGACGCCCAGTATATCACCGATCTTCCTCTGCATACGACCGTTGTCGTCTATTGATTCTTTCCCCGCGATAACATTCTGAAAAGTGAGGTGCCCTGCATGCTGAAAGGAAAGGCTGCCATCGTGACCGGAGGAACGCGCGGCATCGGTATGGCAATCGTAAGAACGTTCCTGCAAAATGGCGCACAGGTTGCGCTGTTCGGCAGCCGTGAGGAGACCGTTGAAAAAGCCGTCGCCGCGCTGAAGGCCGAAAACGCAGCCTGGCCCGTGATGGGCCTTGCCCCCGATCTGACCGATTTTTCCGCAGTGCAGGAGGCCGTGCAGACCGTGCACGCCGCCTTCGGCGCGGTGGATATTCTGGTCAACAACGCCGGAATCTCTGCGCGGGAGCCGCTGGCGCAGTACCCGCCGGAGAGCTTCAAAAAAATCATGGATCTCAATGTCACGGCAGTGTTCAACGGCTGCAAGGCCGTCGAGCCGATCATGCACGCCGCCGGAGGCGGCTGCATCATCAACACCAGCTCGATGGTCAGCCTCTACGGTCAGCCCAGCGGCGTCGGCTACCCCGCCAGCAAGTTTGCCGTCAACGGCCTGACAAAAAGTCTGGCCCGCGAGCTTGGCCCCGCCGGTATTCGCGTCAATGCCGTCGCGCCCGGCGTGACCCGCACGGATATGCTCGCGGCGCTCCCTGCCGACATGGTCGAGCGCATCTCCGCGCCCATCCCGCTGCGCCGCATCGGCGAGCCGCAGGAGGTTGCAAACGCCTTCCTCTTCCTCGCCAGCGATCTGGCCAGCTACGTCACCGGCACCATCCTCTCCGTCGACGGCGCCGCCCAGACCTGACCCACAAAAAACCGCCGAGACCGGAACCCCGGTCTCGGCAGTTTTGTTTGTATCAAAAGGTTCGGCTGCTGTCATCACAAAGAGGACGCCGCCCAACGATGCGTAGGGCGGGGTGCCCCCACCCCGCCGCGCAGGCACCTTCAGATTTGGTACGATTGAGCTGAATGGCAAAAATCCCGTTATACGCTGTAGGGGCGCTCGACGAGCGCCCCTACGGCCAGCTTGTCAAAAAAGTCCTTGCGGACTTTTCCGACAAGCTGCCTTCAAAATTGCAAAATAGAAATAGTAATATTATTTTGCAATTTTGCCCGCTGCGGCGGGGTTATTGAACGTGAAAGGAAACCCTGACGGTTCCCTTTCAC